>NZ_JBEYVI010000009.1:0-249073 GCF_040643955.1 Streptomyces sp. NPDC047061 | reverse complement strand
CCTCCATCCAATCGGACCGGACCACACCCGCGCACCTCTTCCACCCCGCAAAATCCCACGTCACAGGGCTACAGAACGACTTTGCCGGGACCCTGGTGTCCCCCGGGATTTCCGCCACCGGATTCCTGCTACCGGATTCCTGCTACCGAATTCCCGCTAGCGGATCCCGAAGGTCTCGTCCGTGCGGTTGCGGTGGGCGTTGACCAGCTGGACGCGGGAGTTGACATCGAGCTTGGTGAACACCGAACGCAGGTGGGTGCCCACGGTGTTGGGCGAGACGCCGAGTTCGGCGGCCGCCGACCGGTTGGTGTGGCCGGCGCTGATGAGGGCCGCCACCCGGGCCTCGGCGTCGGTGAGGGCGGCCCAGCCGTGGGTCGGGCGGGCGTTCCCGGCCCCGGCGGACCACTCGGGGCGCCGGATACCGGCCTTGCGGGCCGCGCGGTGCAGTGAGTCCTGTGCCGGGCGGGCGCCCATGCGGTCGTAGATGGCCCAGGCCCGGTCGAAGTGGACGGCGGCCTCCGCGCGCCGGCCCCGGGCGGCCAGCAGCTTCCCGTAGTCGGCGGCCCCGCCGGCCTGGAGTTCGGGGCGGGGGCTGCGGCCGAGGGTGTCGGCGGCCTGCTCCAGCAGGGTGAGGTCCTGCCGGGCCAGGCCCTGGGTCTGGTAGGCGATCCCCTCGTAGCTGGCGATGCCCGGATTGCGGGCGGCGCCCTCCTCGGCGAGGGTGAGCGCCTCCTTGGCGAAGCGCTCGTCGCCCGCGGCCGTGCCGATGGCCAGCAGCAGCCGCGTCCAGCCAGGCCACCAGGGCCAGCAGGTCCTCGACTCGCGGGCGGTGTAGAGGACCGGGGCCAGGATGTCCACGGCGTCCGCGGGCCGCCCCTCGGCCGCGGCGAACCAGCCGCGCATCAGCCGGAGGCTGGGCTTGCGGATGCCGTCGTCGGCCGTGCTCCGGCTCTCCCGGTCCGCGACGAGACGCTTGGCCCGCTCCCACTCGCCGCGCAGCGCGCACACCGAGGCGTACACCACGACGGCGTCCAACTCGTAGACGTGGCCGCCCAGTTCCTGGCTCATGCAGATCAGCGCCCGGGCCCCCGACTCGGCGTCGTCCAGCCTGCTGAGGTTGAAGTCGTGCCACATGTGGGCGGAGAGCAGGGAGGGCCGGACCGCCTCGACCTCGTCCCGGGCGTCGGCGAGGGCCGCGGCGATGAGCGCCTCGGACTCCTCGTAGCGGTCGAGGAGTTGCAGTTCGATGATCTCGCCGGCGACGTGGTTCACGCCCTCCAGCTGCCGCAGTTCGCGGAACGCGGCCATGGCCTCCAGGTGGTGCCCGGAGTTGCGGCCGACCTCCCCGACCGCCTGCAGCGCCAGCACCATGGCCTCCCGGTCGTCCACCGCCCGCGCCTGCTGGAGCGCGGCCGGTGCCACGGCCCGGGCGGCGCAGGCGTCGTGGCCGGTCAGCGCCAGCGCCCGGGCCGCCTCCAGCCTGGCCCGCAGCTCCGGTGAGATGCCGGGCAGCGCCAGGACCCTGCCGATCCGCTCCACGGAGTCGCCGAGGTTGCCGGTCAGCCACAGCGCGCGGGACATCAGCACCTGGATCCGGGCCGTCGCCTCGGGCTCGCTCGTGCGCCGCAGCAGCGTCTCCGCGAGGTGCACCGCGTCGGCCGCCCGCTGCACCCGGCCCAGCACGTCCACGCAGTGCTCCCCCGTCTCACGCCATATCCGGCTGCCCGGCCGCAGCAGCCGGAACGCCTCGGTGACCAGCTTCCCGGCGGTCTCGGGCAGTGCCGGTACGGCCTCCTCGGCGGCGTCCCGCAGGATCCGGACGCACTCCTCGTCGTCGGGGGTGACGCTGAGCCTGGCGTGCGGGGCCGCCTCCAGGGGGCTGTGGCCGCCGTCGATCAGGAACGCGGCGCAGCCACGGTGGAAGCGGCGCCGGGCGCCGTCGGAGAGGGCGCCGTAGACGGTCTCGCGGACCAGGTCGTGGCGGAAGCCGATGCGGTGCCCGGCGGTGCCGAGCAGTCCGGAGGCGAGGGCCGCCTCCACGCCGGTGGCGACCGACGCGTGGTCGTACCGGGCGACCGACGGGTGGCCGTGCCGGGGGGCGAGGAGTTCGGCCATCTCGTCCACGGCGAAGGTCCGGCCCAGCACCGAGGCCATCCGCACCACATCGGCGGCGGCCGGGTCGAGGCCGGCCAGCGAGCGGCGGACGCCCGCGATGAACTCGTCGGGGACGCGGTCGGCCGGCTCGCCGCGCGCCGCGGCCCGCAGCAGCCCTTCGAGGAGCTGGACCGCCAGGAAGGGGCTGCCGCCGACGCCGTCGAGCATCCGGCGGACCGGCTCCGAGGGCGGGCGGCCGAGCCGGTCCCGGGCGATCTGCAGCACGTCGTCCCGGCCGAGGGCCGCCAGCGGGACGACGGTGACGGGTGTCGAGGGGGTGGTGCGGGCCGCCAGGTCGCGGAAGACCTCGCAGTCGGGGTCCCTGCTGGTGAACACCCACACCAGCGGGTGCCCGGCGAGCCAGCCGGGCAGCGCGGACAGCGCCGTACGGCTGAGCTGGTCGGCCCACTGCACGTCGTCCACGGCGATCAGGACGGGGGTGGCCGCCGCGGCGCGCTCCAGGATCTCGCCGATCCGGTCCATGAAGGTGAGGGGCCGCGCCGACAGCCCGTCGAGCTCGGCGATCTCCCCGGCCCCGGCCCCGGCCGGGGCCAGCGGCCCCGACCTGAGCGCCATCAGCAGGGGCGCGCCGGGCGTGGTCCGCGCTATCTCGTCCACCGAGCTCCGCCCGATCACGAAGCCGAGCGGGGCGGCCTCGCAGGTCAGGGCGTCCAGCAGCGCGCTCTTGCCCATCCCGGGCTCGCCGGTGACGAGGACGATCCCGCTCTGGCCGGACCACACCGTACGGCGTAATACGGCGAGCCCCAGCGACAGTTGGTCGGAACGACCCCGCAGCGGTGTGCTACGACCCAAGACCACTCAACTCCCACGCTCGTCGGCCGGTGCCCGAGTGCGCTCCCCGGGCCGCGGAAGAGAGGGCGAGCGGTTGCCACGCGATCGGAGCTCTCCAGGTACCCGGACAGCACGGCCCCAGCTTTCTTCCGCGCCCGACGGCACCGCATCCCGTGAACCACGTAGTCCCGCGCCGGCCACGCGACCACGCACGCACCGCTGCGGAGCCCGGGTCCCCGCCGGGCTGGTACCGGGTGGGTACCGGGCGACGTCCGCGGCCGGTCCGCGGCCGGTCCGCGGCCGGTCCGCCCGCTACGCGGCTGCGCTCAGCCAGGCGTACGCCAGCGTCGCCACGAACAGTACGGCGGCGGGCAGCGCCCGGGCGGGCGGGTCGCCGCGGCGCAGGTGGGCCACGGCCGCCCCGGCCATCAGCAGCGCCAGCCCGCCCGCGGCGGCCGTCCCCAGCGGGGCCGAGACCGGTCCGAGCAGCAGCCCGGCGGCCCCGGCCACCTCCAGCGCCCCGACGACCCGGTAGCGGCCGGTCGTCATGCCGAGGTGCGCCGCCGCCCGGCGCATGAACGGCAGCGCGGCGATCTTCGCCGCACCCAGCGGCAGGAAGTCCAGGGCCAGGACGACGGCGAGGGCGAGGGAGGCCGGGCGGGCGCTCACGCGGGCCGCTCGCGGCGTGCGGCGCCCAGCCGGGCGTAGTGGCCGAGGAGGTCCGGTGCGTCCACGGCGGACGGGTCGGCGGCGTCCGTCATCGGCGCGCCCTGGAGCAGGCGTTTGACCGGGACCTCCAGCTTCTTGCCGGTCCGGGTGTGCGGGATGCCCGGCACTTCGAGGATCTCGTCGGGGACGTGGCGGGGTGAGACGCCGGTGCGGACGGCGGCGCGGATCCGGTCGCGGAGGGCGTCGTCGAGGGCCGCTCCGGGCGCGAGGACCACGAACAGGGGCATCCAGTAGCCGCCGTCGGGCTCCTCGACGCCGACGACCAGGGCCTCGGCGATCTCCGGCAGGCGTTCGACGACGTCGTGGATGTCGGCGCTGCCCAGGCGCACGCCGTTGCGGTTGAGCGTGGCGTCGGAGCGGCCGTGCACGATCACCGAGCCGTGTCCGGTGACCGTGATCCAGTCGCCGTGCCGCCACACGCCCTCGTACACCGAGAAGTAGGCGTCACGGTAGCGGGTGCCGTCCGGGTCGTTCCAGAAGTACAGCGGCATCGACGGCAGGGGCCGGGTGACGACGAGTTCGCCGACCCGGTCGGTGACCGGGAAGCCCTCGGGGTCGTACGCGGCCAGCGCCACGCCCAGGTGGGGCGCGGACAACTCCCCCGCCCACACCGGGGTGCTGGGCGCGCTGCCCGCGAAGCCGGAGACCACGTCGGTGCCGCCGCTGATGGAGGCCAGCAGGACCCGCTCGCCGACGTGGTCGCGGACCCAGGGGTAGGCGGAGGCGGGCAGGGCGGAGCCGGTGCAGCCGACCACGCGGACCGCCGAGAGGTCGTGCACGGACGGGTCGATGCCGAACTTGGCCATGCCCAGCAGGTACTGGGGGCTGGTGCCGAAGACGGTCACCCGGTGCCGGGCGGCCAGCTCCCACAGCGTGTCGGGCTTGGCGAAGGGTGCCGGGCTGCCGTCGTAGGTGCAGGTCGTGGCGCCGGTGAGGAGGGTGGAGACGACCAGGTTCCACATCATCCAGTGGGTGGTGGTGTACCAGAGCAGGCGGTCGCCGGGGCCGAGGTCGGAGTGCAGGCCGAGGGTCTTGAGGTGTTCGAGCAGGACTCCGCCGTGGCCGTGCACGATGCCCTTGGGCAGTCCCGTCGTCCCCGAGGAGAAGACGACCCACAGCGGGTGGTCGAACGGGACCGGCACGAAGGCGAGTTCCTCGGTGCGGGTGGCCGCGTCCTCCCAGGGGACGACCAGCGAGGGGTACGGCCGGGCCGGCCACGGCAGGCCCACGTGGTCCACCAGCAGGGTGGCCTTCAACGTCGGCAGGGCGGCGGCGAGTTCGAGGACGGCGTCGCGCCGGTCGTGCGTGGTGCCGTTGAAGAGGTAGCCGTCGGCGGCGATCAGTACGACGGGTTCGAGCTGGCCGAACCGGCCGGCGGCGGCCCGCGGCGCGTAGTCCTGCCCGCACACCGACCACACGGCGCCGAGGCTCGCGGCGGCGAGGAACGCGACGATCGCGTGCGGGGTGTTGGGGAGGTAGCCGACGACCCGGTCGCCGGGGCCCACCCCGAGGTCGCGCAGGGTGGCGGCGACGGAGGCGACCTGGGCGCGCAGCCGGTCCCCGGTCACCTCGTACCCGGAGCCGGTCTCGTCGAGGGCGATGACGGCGGGCCCGTCGGCCGGAAGGTGACGCAGGGCGTGGTGGGCGTAGTTGAGGGTGGCCCCGGTGAACCAGCGGGCGCCCGGCATCCGTTCGCCGTCGAGCACCTGCTCGTACGGGGTGGCCGCGTCGATGTCGAAGTACTCCCACACCGCGGCCCAGAAGCCCTCCAGGTCGGTGACCGACCAGTGGTGCAGGGCGGCGTAGTCGGTGCCGTCCAGCCCGGCGCGGCGGGCGAAGTCCGCGATGCGGCTGTCCGCGACGGCCCGCGGATCGGGCGTGGTGAAGGGGGCGGGGCTGGGGTACGGGTCGGGACCGTTCATGGTGTGGTGGTGCTCCTCGACAGGCTGTTCTCGACGGGGTGGGGGCTGCGCGCGGTGTGCAGCAGGGCGGCCCAGGCGGCGGTGTCCGTGAAGGTGCGCCCGCCGGCCGGGACGACGTCCAGGACGACGCGGTCCGGCCGCAGCAGGACGGCGTCCGCCCGGCCGGCGCGCAGCCAGGCGGCGAGCGTGCCGTCGTCGTGGAGGGCGGTCACCGGAACGGCGCGGACGCCGAGTCCGTGGGCGAGCGCGGTCAGCGAGGGCGCGGGACGGGCGGCGGTCAGGACGGTGAAGTCGTCGCCGAGCACCTCGTCGAGGCGGGCATGACGGCTGTGGCGGCCGTCGGCGCGCACCCAGGGCTGCGGGCAGTGGGTGCCGTGCAGGCCGCGGCGGGGGCCGCGCCGGACGAGCGGGCCGGGGGTCAGGGCGGGGCTGAGGTCGCGGCCGGCCGCCGCGGTCAGGCCGGGGACGCGGCAGGCGGCGGCCAGCAGCCTGCGGCGCAGCGGGGCGGCGCCGTCCTGGCCGCCGGTCATGGCCCAGCCCAGCGCCACCGCGAGCCGGATCACGTGCCGGGCGTGCGGTCGGCGCTCGCTCTCGTAGGTGTCCAGCAACCGTTCGTCGCCGCCCTCCCGGAGCACCCGGGCCAGCTTCCAGCTGAGGTTGTGCGCGTCCCGGAGCCCCGCGCACAGCCCCTGCCCGATGAACGGCGGGGTGAGGTGGGCGGCGTCGCCGAGGAGGAAGACCCGGCCGTCGCGCCACCGGTCGGCGACCCGCGCCCGGAACGTGTACCGCGTC
Organism: Streptomyces sp. NPDC047061; assembly: GCF_040643955.1. Taxonomy (NCBI): domain Bacteria; kingdom Bacillati; phylum Actinomycetota; class Actinomycetes; order Kitasatosporales; family Streptomycetaceae; genus Streptomyces; species Streptomyces sp. NPDC047061. The sequence continues at coordinate 242,684 of NZ_JBEYVI010000009.1, read as the reverse complement.
TCGCGGATCACCTCGAACTCCCCGTCGTACGACAGCGGCAGCCACGGCACGACCAGCTCGCGCAGCGGCCGCCGCTCCCCCTCGCGGAGCCGGAACTCCCAGCGGTAGCGGTCCTCGGCGACCCGCATGAAGGTGGCCGGCCGGTCCGGGTCGCAGACCTGGTCGACCCCGCCCCAGGAGCGGACGGCGGCCGGGGTGCGGACGTCGACGACGGTCCAGTTCTCCTCGAACCGCAGGTCCTCCCAGACGCCGCCGATCGCCCGCCGGGTGAGGCTGTTGGCGCCGTCGCAGCCGAGCACCGCCGCGGCCCGCAGCTCGTGCTCGCCGGTGTCGTCGCGGTAGGCGACCCGCACGGGGCCGGTGCTGCCCGGGCCGGCCGCGGTGACCGCGGTGACCTCGGCGCCGCCGCGCAGCTCGCACTCCGGGCGGCGGGCCAGTTCGGCGCGGAGCAGCCGCTCCAGCCGGGGCTGCTCGAACATGCTGGTCTGCGGGTAGCCGTGCGGGCCGTGCCCGGCGCGGCGGAACTCGGCCATCACCCGGTGCCGGGCGTCGAGGAGGCGCAGCCCGTTGCCCGGGCGGGCGATGGCGTCGAACTCCTCCCCCACGCCGGCGGCCTGCAGGATCCGGCGCACCTCGTCGTCGACGACGAGGGCGCGTGGAAGCGGATAGATGTCCCGGTGGCGTTCCAGCACGACACTGCGCACTCCGCGCCGGGCAAGCAGAAGGGCGGCGGTCACACCCACGGGCCCGGCACCGATGATCACTACGGGAAGGTCGGCCGAGTACGGCTCAACGGTCATGTGCGGCTCTTTCGGGGGGACTTGAGCGCCCCGTAAGGGGCGCGGGGCTGTATCCGATATGCGGCTACCGCCGCGTGGGCGCGACCAGCCACGACGGCGCCGCACCCGACACACGGGCACCCGGCACCCGTCGGCGCGCCCAGCGGAGCGCCTACGCGTCGGTGACAGCCGTCCGCTGCTCGCCCAGGTCGATCCGGCCGTCCGGGGTCGCGATCGTCGCCGTGACCACGTCCCCGGTGCGCAGGTAGCGCGGGTTCCTCGCCTGACTCCTGAAGAACACCTTCCACTTCACGGCCGGCGGCAGCAGCGCGCCGAGCTTCTCGACCGGCTTCGGCGGTGCCTTCAGGGCGGTGCCGCCCGGGGTGCCGGTCAGCAGCAGGTCGCCCGGATCCAGTGCCTGGAAGCGGGCGAGCAGGCTCAGCGCCCGCGCCGGGCGGACGATCATGTCGGTGAGGGTGCGGTCCTGACGCAGCTCCCCGTTGACACGCAGGGTCAGCCGCAGGTCGAGCAGACGGGCGAAGTCCTCGGGCTCCAGGAGGGCGAGGTACGGCCCGGTGGGCGTGAAGGTGGGGTAGGACTTGCTCTCGTAGAACTGCGTCCTGGTGAGCTGCACGTCCCGGGCGCTGACGTCGTCGGTGACGACGAGTCCGGCGACGTACGACGGCAGGTCCCGCTCCTCCACCACGGTGCCGACGGGCAGCGGGGCGCCCATGACCAGGCCCAGTTCGACCTCGTAGTCGAGGAGGGCGACGTGCGGGGGCCTGCGGATGGCCTCGCCGGGGCCGCTGACCGAGCCGGACGCCTTGCGGAAGAAGGCGGGCGGGATGTCCCCGGTGAAGCCGGAGTCGTCGGCGTGGCTGCGGTAGTTGACCATCTGGGCGACCACCCGGCAGGGGGTGGTGACCGGTGAGAGCGCGGCCAGGTCGGCGAGGGGTGTGCCCGGCTCGCCCGAGGCCGCGGCCTCCCGTACGGCGGCGCGGTCGGCGATCAGTTCGGCGGTGGTGGCGGCCTTGGTGTGGACGGGGACGGCGCGCTCGCCGCGGACGGCCCACCAGCCGTCGGCGGTGCGCAGGACGTTGGTGCTCATCAAGTGGCTCTCTGTGAAGGGGCTCTCTGGGGAAGGGCTCGCTGTGAAAGGGCTCAGGAGTTCGCGGCCCTGAGCAGGCCGAGCAGGCGGGCGGGGTCCATCTCGTTGTCGCCGCGCAGCGCCTGGACGACCTCGCGGACCCGCCGTGGGGACGGGTTCGCGCCGAGGAAGTCGCGGGTGGCGGGCGGACCCCACTGGGCGAGGCCGCTCGTGGACATCGGGGCCCAGCCCGGTTCGACGTCACTGGAGAAGAGGTCGCCGTCGGCGAAGTGCTCCAGCATGAAACGGTCCGGGTCGCGCCAGTAGTCGAAGAGCTGGCTGCCCTGGATGTGCCGGCCGATGCCCCAGCTGCGCCGGTAGCCGCGCTCCTTGAGGTACTCGCCGCCGGCCGCGATCGAGTCCAGGTCGGTCACCTGGTAGGCGGAGTGGACGTATCCGCTGCCGGGGCCCAGGTGCATGGCGAGGGTGTGGTGGTCGGCCGGGGTGCCGCCCAGGTCGCAGCGGACGAACGCCATGACCGGGCCGCGGTGGCGCTGTCCGTCCAGGAACAGGAAGTCGGACACGATCATGCCGAGGGTGTCCAGGTACCAGTCCAGGGCCCGGCCGAACACCCGGGTCTCCAGCACCACATGGCCGAGCCGCTGGATGCGGGACGGCTCGCGGGGCGGGCGCTGGGTGGCGTTCCTGCGACGGTGGTCGGTGCCGGAGTTGAGGAGCAGCGGCCACTGCTCGGGGAGCGCCGGCAGCCGTTCGGCGCAGTGCACGACCCGCACCGGGAAGCCGGACGGGTCGAGCAGGTCGACCGCGCGACCGCCGCCGGGCACGTCCGCGGCCCGTACGGCCGTCCCCGTCGCCCCGGCCAGCCGGTCCAGGTCGGCCCGCTCGGCCGCCCGGAAGGCCGGGCCGATGAAGCGGCTGGTGCGGCCCTTGCGGATCACCATGCACGGCGAGCCGGCGAAGGTGCCGCGCAGCCACAGCTCGCCGTCCGTGCGGGCGGCGATGCCGAACCCGAAGTCACGGGCGAAGACCTCGGCCCGGTCCAGGTCGGGCTTCTCGAACTCCAGCCAGGCCAGGTCCGCGACCTTGATCACGGGGTTCCGGGACCGGCCCGGATGCTCGCCGTGCAGGGCGCCCTGCTCACTGTGGAGGTCCTGATGGGCGGTTCTGACGGTTTCAGACATGGTGCCCTCCGAGCAACATCGCCGTAATGACGGAATCATCAATCATGAGATTTCCATCGTCAAGATGTTGCCCGGAGTTAACTGATGAATCCATCAGTACTGCGACCGTCATCGGCACCGGGGCTAGACTCGGGGCATGTCTACGTCAGCCCCGCCCGGCAACCGGTTCGAGCGACGCCGCGCCGAGACCCGTCAGGCGCTCGTGCGCGCGGCCCGGCGGATCCTCGCCGAGACCGGCGACACCAGCGCCAGCATCCAGGCGATCGCCGAGCAGGCCGACGTCGGCTTCGGCTCCTTCTACAACCACTTCGAGTCCAAGCCGGCGCTGTTCGAGGCGGCCGTGGCGGACGCCCTGGAGGAGTTCGGCCAGGCCTTCGACGAGCGGCTGACCGGGATCGACGACCCGGCGGAGCTGGTCGCGGCGGGTTTCCGGCTCAGCGCCCGGATGGCGGACTCGCACCCGGAGCTGATGCAGGTCCTGCGCCGCCGCGGCCTCGAACACGTCCACAGCGAGAACGGCCTGACCAGGCGGGCGCTGCGGGACCTCCAGGTGGGCATGGCCTCCGGCCGCTTCACCGCCGTCGACCCGACCGTGGCCCTGTGCGCCCTCGGCGGCAGCCTGCTCTCCCTGGTGGAGCTGCGGTTCGCCCGCCCCGAGGTGGACGGCGACGAGGCCGCGGCGAACCTCGCCGAGATGGCCCTGCGCATGCTGGGCGTACCGCCGGACGACGCCCACGAGGTGGCCCGGCGCCCCCTGCCCGACCTCTGCTGACGGCTCCTCCGACGACGCCCGGAGCCCCGGCTCAGGTGTTGGTGGCGCTCCCAGGCGCGGCCTCGGCGGCGACCTCGTCGACCACGGTGTGCGCCTGCTTCTCCGGGACCCCGGCCGCGATGAGCGTGGCGACGGCCGTGCGGGTGCCGTCGTCCTCGAACGCTCCGGCGTTGACCTCTTCCAGCAGGGCGATCGTCATGCCCTCCAGGGCGGCGCTGAGCACTGCGGACGGCAGGTGGGGATGGAAGACGCCGTCCCGCTGCCCGCGCTCCACGATGGCCGTGGCCCGGACCCGGGCCGGTTCGAGGACCTCGGCGACACGCTCCGCGCCCAGGTCCCGGTGGGCGAGGGCCAGCAGCATCCGGTAGCGGTCGCCCACCGGCCAGAGCGACAGGGAGAAACGCGCGAGGGCCCGGTCGGCCGGCTCCGCGGGCTCCGCCTCCGGCGCCAGGGCGGCCTCGAGCGCCTCGGCGGCCTCCTCGGCCAGGGCTTCCAGCAGCGCGGCCCGCCCCGGGAAGTGCCCGAAGAGCGTGCGCCGTACGACACCGGAGGCGCGGGCCAGCTCCTCCAGGGTGATGTCGGGGTTCCGGCCGAGTTCCTGGCGGGCGGTGGCCAGGATCCGCGCCCGGTTGGACCGTGCGTTGCTACGCTGCGGCACTCGGCCGACGGGCTGGGACACGGACAACCTCGATGAAGACCGGACGAACGGCGGGCGCCCTCATTCTGGCACGGGTGCCCCGGTGCGGAGCTCGGGTGCGGACCGGCACCCTCGACTGACAACGTTGTCGCAGGATCGGCGTGCCGGAGGCCACCGGTGGCCGTGCTCGTCGTCCCACCGGTGGCGTCGTGCCGGGCTCAGGTCCGGTCGACCAGCTCGCTCAGGGTCTCGGCCAGTTCGCCCACCGACTGTTCGCGCAGCAGGTGATGGGCCGGTACCGGGATGTTCAGGGCCGCCTCCAGGGTGCGCTGGAGGGTCAGCGCCGTGAGGGAGTCGATGCCCTGGGTGTAGAGGGGGCGGTTGCGGGCGATGCGGTGGGCCGGGGGGATGTCCAGGTGCTGGGCCAGGTTGCGGCAGAGGAACGCCTCGAAGGCGCGCCGCCGGTCGTCGCCTGCGGTCTCACGCAGGGCGCCCAGGTCCAGCGCGGTGGTCGGTGTGGCTGACACGGTCTCATCGTCCTTTCGTCTGGCGTGGTCGTGGCTGGGAACTGCGCAGTTCGCGGGGGTCGGGGCCGGGGCGGGGACCGGCGCCGTCGGACCACACCAGCCGGAACCGCCAGCGGTGCAGCCGCCAGCCGTCCGCGGTGCGGACCGCCTCCCCCTCGCTGTAGCCGCCGATGTCGAAGCGGCCGTCCGGGTCCGGGCCGTCCTCGTGGTGCACGTGGGACGCGACGAGGTGGACGCGGATCCGGGCGGTGTCCCCCGACACCCGGATGCCGTAGTTGGCGGCCAGGTGGTGGGTGCGGGCGAAGCGGGACTTGCGGTCGTGGTGGAAGGCGGCGGCCCGCTCGCGGCCCTCGACGGCGCCGACCGGGAACTCCAGGCGGCAGTCCGGGGTGAAGACCGTGGCCGGCCAGGTGGGGTCGAAGCCGTGGTCGTCCTGGGTGTCGAGCAGGGTGATGTACCGGTCGACCAGCTCGGCGACCGCCGCGCGGTCGGCGAGGGCCCCGAACTCGGCGCGCAGGGCGTCGAGTTCGGAGCGGAGTTCGGCGACCGTGTCGGTGCGGTCGAGGGAGGGGGAGGTCATGGGGGCCGGGACTCCGGTTCTGTCGGGGATGGGGGCGCCGGTCGGCGGGGAGTGCCGCGGCTGGCCGGTGAGCGGCTGCGGCGCCGTCGGGGCTGGTCGCGCAGTTCCCCGCGCCCCTACGGGGGCGCTGTCCAGGCGGTTGTCATGCTGCCCGGCCGCCGGTGAGGCGCCAGCCGCGGGGGTCGCGGTGGGTCGCGAGGCGTTCCGGGCGGCGCCAGCCGGCCACCGGGCGGGGCTCCAGGGGGCAGGGGTCCACCGCGGCCAGGGCGGCGGCGCGGGTGAGCAGGACGGTGGTGAGGGCGGCGAGCTCGGCGGGGCTCGCCTGCCCCTTCACGACCCTGATGACCAGGGCACCGTCCGTCCCCTCCGCGCCGTCCGTGCCCTCCGCGCCCCGCGCGCCCTCCCTGCTCTCCAGGCCGCTCACTGCGGTGGGTTGCCGTGCTTGCGGCACGGCAGGTCGGCCTGCTTGCTGCGGAGCATCGCGAGGGCGCGGATCAGGGTGGAGCGGGTCTCGCGCGGGTCGATGACGTCGTCGATCAGACCGCGCTCGGCCGCGTAGTAGGGGTGCATCAGCTCTGCCTGGTACTCCTTGATCTTCTGCGCGCGGGTGGACTCGGGGTCGTCCGCGGCCGCGATCTCCCGGCGGAAGATGACGTTCGCCGCGCCCTCCGCGCCCATCACGGCGATCTCGTTGGACGGCCAGGCGAGGGCGAGGTCGGTGCCGATGGACCGGGAGTCCATGACGATGTACGCGCCGCCGTACGCCTTGCGCAGCACCAGGGAGATCCGCGGCACGGTGGCGTTGCAGTACGCGTAGAGCAGCTTGGCACCGCGCCGGATGATGCCGTTGTGCTCCTGGTCCACGCCCGGCAGGAAGCCCGGTACGTCGATCAGGGTGACCAGCGGGATGTTGAAGGCGTCGCAGAACTGCACGAACCGCGCCGCCTTCTCGCTGGCGTCGATGTCCAGGACCCCGGCGAACGAGGCCGGCTGGCTGGCGACGAGGCCGACGACCTCGCCGTCCAGCCGGGACAGCGCGCACACCACGTTGGTGGCCCAGCCGGGCTGGATCTCGAAGTAGTCGCCGTCGTCGACGATCTCCTCGATGACGGTCCGGATGTCGTAGACCCGCCCGGGGTCGTCCGGGACCAGCTCCACCACCCGGTCGGTGCGGCGGTCGGCCGGGTCGGTGGTCCCCGAACGGGGCGGCAGGTCACGGTTGTTGGACGGCAGCAGCGACAGCAGGTGCCGCACGTCCTCCATGCAGCCGCGCACGTCGTCGTAGGCGAAGTGGGCCACGCCCGAGGCACCGGCGTGGACGTCGGCGCCGCCGAGGTCGTTCTGGGTGATCTCCTCGCCGGTCACCGCCTTCACCACGTCCGGTCCGGTGATGAACATCTGGGAGATGTCCCGCACCATGAACACGAAGTCGGTCAGGGCGGGCGAGTAGGCGGCGCCGCCCGCGCAGGGTCCGAGCATCACGCTGATCTGCGGGATCACCCCGGAGGCGCGGGTGTTGCGCTGGAAGATGCCGCCGTAGCCGGCGAGTGCCGAGACGCCCTCCTGGATCCGGGCGCCTGCGCCGTCGTTGAGCGACACCAGGGGTGCCCCCGCCGCCATGGCCATGTCCATGATCTTGTGGATCTTCTGGGCGTGGGCCTCGCCGAGGGCGCCGCCGAAGATGCGGAAGTCGTGCGCGTAGACGAAGACGGTACGGCCGTGGACCGTGCCCCAGCCGGTGATCACCCCGTCGGTGTACGGCCGCTTCTTCTCCAGGCCGAAGCCGGTGGCGCGGTGCCGGCGGAGCATCTCGACCTCGTTGAACGACCCCTCGTCGAGCAGGAGTTCGATACGTTCGTACGCGGTGAGCTTGCCCTTGGCGTGCTGGCGCTCGGTGGCGAGGGGGTCGCCGTGCCGGGCGGCCTCCTTCATCAGGCCGAGCTCCTCGATGCGCTCGGCGGCGGTCCACTGGCCGCGGTGCTCGCGGTCGTGCAGGCTCGGGCGGCCGGCCTCACGATCGACCCCACGGTCGGCCTCACGATCGGCTTTCTGTTCGAGTGACATTGGCGGGTCACGCTCCCCAGTCGGATACTCGGGTGGTCACGCCCACAGGCACGGTCACGGGCACGCCCACCGTCCCGTCGGTGTCCAGGTCGACCGTCTCGCCCGCGAACAGCGCGGTCGGCGGCACCCAGCGCACGGTGACCTGTTCGGGCGCCGCGCCGCGCACCGCGACGGCCGCGTTGTGCCGGGGCCCGGACGGCAGGTCGAGCAGCGTCCAGCCGGCCGGCCTGCGGTGCGGGTCGGCGCCCAGGTAGTCGTGGCCGGGGTCGCGGGAGAGCCCGGTGCCGAGCGCCTTGAGATAGGCCTCCTTGCGGGTCCACAACCGGCCGAAGGCCGCGCGCCGTTCCCCGGCGTCGTCGAGCGCCGCCAGCTCCGCCTGCTCCCCCGGGTGCAGCGCCGGGGTGCAGACCTCGACGGTCTCGGCCCGCGGCAGCCGCTCCACGTCGGCGCCGACGACCGTACGGGAGACTGCGACCACGGCCATGCCGTGGCTGTGCGCGAGGGAGAAGTGCAGCGGCGGGTCGGGGTGGGCGACCGCCGGCCGGCCGTGCGGCCCGGCGCAGCCCGGGCAGGGCTCCCGCACGAACGGCACGTCCTGCGGAGGCAGCCCCAGATAGGCGCCGAGCAGCCGGCGCAGGGCGACATGGGCGGAGGCGTACGTCACCCCGTCCGTGGGCCGGACGAAGGACGCGGTCCGGCGCCGCTCCGGCTCGCTCAGCTCGGACAGGTCGAGCAGCTCGGCCGCGGTCTCCAGGGCCGCCCGGCGGATCAGCCAGACGTCCAGCTGCCCGGCGGCGGGCGGTCCCGGCGCGGCGGCAAGGGTGGCCGTGCCGAACTCCAGGACCGGCATCCCCCCGATCACCTCGGGCTCGGCAGGTCGTGCGTGACCAGGTGGTGCTCGCTGCGGCCGGCGTGCTTGTGCGGGCTGTCCTCCGGGCCGAGCTGTCCGGCGAGGCAGTCGACCAGCTCGGCGGCGCTGTTGGCGCGCAGCAGCCGGTTGAGGTTGACGTCGACGCACAGCGCGGCCTCCATCCGGCGCTGGAGTTCCAGGCCGTTGATGGACCCGATGCCGAGGCTGTTCATCGGGCGGCCCACGGTGTCGATGCTGTCCGGCGCCACCCGCAGCACCCGGGCGAGTTCGCCGCGGACGTACGCGTCGATGAGCCGGGTGCGCTCGGCGAGGCCGACGGAGGCGAGGTGCGCGAGGCTGGGCGGCACCACCTCGACGATCCGGTCGCGCTCGAACTCGTAGTCCAGATCGTCGAGTTCGTCGTCCAGGTCGTCGAAGACCCAGGTCTGCGTTGTCTGGTCCATGGTCATTCCCCGTGGTGGAGTGAGGAGGGTGGGGTGCGGATCAGGCCGGTGAGGCCGACGGACAGGCCCAGGAAGCCGAGGGCGGCGACCAGGGTCAGCGCCGGCCGGCAGGCGGCGGCCGCGGCGGCAGGACCCGCGCCGGGAGCCGGCGCGTGGGCGGCGAGCAGGGCGGCGACGAGCGCGATCGCGAGGACCGCGGCGAGCTGTACGGCCGTCTGGTACAGGCCGCTGCCGGTGAGCCGGTCGGCGGGGGTGAGGCGGGACATCGCCTGCATGTTGAGTGCGGCGAAGGAGAGCACGAAGGCGGTGCCGACGAGCAGGAGCGTGGGGAGCATCCGGCCCGGGTAGTCCAACGGCCAGGAGTGCGGGCGGAGTTGGAGCAGTCCGCCCGCGAAGGCGCAGGCGGCGCCGGCCACGATGAGGCGGGGGGCGCCGAACGTGCCGACCAGGCGGCCGGAGGCCAGCGCGGTGAGCGCCGGGGGCGCAGCGGCGGGGAGCAGGGCGAGCGCCGTGCGGAGGGGGGACCAGCCGGCGAGGGTCTGGGTCTGGTACGTCAGGACGAACAGGAGACCCAGGTAGGAGCCGTTGAGACAGGCGGCGCCGGCGGCGGAGCGGATGAGGGCGGGGTTGCCGCGCAGCGAGGGGGCGATGTTCAGGAGGGGGGCGGTTGCGCGTCGCTCGATCTGCCAGAAGGCCAGCAGGAGGAGGGCGGCGGTGCAGAGCGGCCCGACGGCTCTCGGGTCGCTCCAGTTGTGGGTGGGGAGTTGGGTGATGCCTTGGACGAGGGCCAGGAGGGCTCCCAGGAAGGTGAGGGCGCCTGGGATGTCGTAGCGGCTGGCCGTTGTGGTGATGGTGCGGACCGGTGGGGGCTGGTCGCGCAGTTCCCCGCGCCCCTTTGGGGCGCTGCTCTGGTCGCCTCCTGGAGCACCCGGTATCAGGCGCAGGCCACACGCGAACAGCACCAGCACCACCGGGGCCGGGAACGCGAAGGCCCAGCGCCAGGAGGTCTCTGTCAGCCAGCCGGAGAGGAGGAGGCCTGTGGTGAAGCCGCCTGCGCCGAAGAGGGTGTAGACGGAGACCGCTCGGGAGCGGGGGCGGCCCTCCGGGAAGTGGCTGGTGATGATGGCCAGGCCGGTGGGGGCGGTGAGAGCCGCGCAGAAGCCCTTGAGCAGGCGGGTGGTGAGGAGGAGCCAGGGGTCGTGGGCGAGGGCGCTGAGTGCGGAGGCGGCGGCGAAGGCGAGGAGGGCCGCGAGGTAGACGCGGCGGCGGCCGAGGAGGGTGACCACGCGGGCGCCGAAGAGGAGCAGGCCGCCGAAGCCGGCGGCGAAGCCGGTCATCGCCCACTGGGTGACGGTCGGCGGCTGTCCCAGGTCCGTGCCGATGGCGGGCAGCGCCACCACCGCCACGGACACCTCCAGCGCGTCGATGAGCATGTTGCCGGCGAGGACGAGCAGCAGCCCCCACAGCCGGGGGCCGAACCGCTCGTCCGGGCCGGCCGCGACCGGTGACGGAAGGGTCCTGGTCACCGCGTCACCCCAGGAGCGTGCCGCCGCTCGCGTCGACGAAGGAGCCGGTGACCCAGCGGGCGTCGTCGGAGACGAGGAAGGCGACGACGTCGGCGACGTCCTGCGGTTCACCGACGCGGTTGAAGGCGGACAGCGCGGACATGGCCTCGACGGCCTCGGGGATGTCGAACAGCGGGTTGCCGTTGCGGGTGATGCCCGGCGCGACGCTGTTCACGGTGATCCCGCGCGGGCCCAGCAACTTGGCGAAGTGCAGCGCCAGTTGCTCGACGGCCCCCTTGCTCATGGCGTAGGCGATCTCGTCCGGGTTGGCGAACCGGGTCAGCCCGGAGGAGATGTTCACGATCCGGCCGCCGTCGGGCATGTCGGCCAGCGCCCGCTGGATGACGAAGAACGGCGCCCTGGCGTTGACGGCGAAGATCCGGTCGAACTGCTCGGGGGTGGTGTCCTCGGCCTTGACCCCGCCCATCACCCCGGCGTTGTTGACGAGGATGTTCAGCTCGGTCTCGCCGGTGCGCTCCTTGAGTCCCGCCTCCAGGGCGAGGAACAGCTCGTGGACGTCACCGGGGGTGCCCAGTTCGGCCCCGACGGCGAACGCCCGTCCGCCGTCCTTCTCGATCCCGGCGACCACCTCGGCGGCGGCCTCCTCGCTGCTGCCGTAGTGCACGGCGACCAGGGCGCCGTCGGCGGCGAGCCGTTCGGCGGTGGCCCGGCCCATGCCCCGGCTGGCGCCGGTGACAAGGGCCGTCTTTCCGGTCAGGTTGCCCATCTTCCTTCTCCTGACGGTCGGTTGTGGTGTGTGGGAGGGGTGTGGGTCGGGTGCGAACCAGCGGCCGAGGGCCTCGTGCAGGCCGTCCGCCGGGGCGGCACCGGCCCAGGCGACGTAGCCGTCCGGCCGTACGAGCACGGCGGCGAGGCCGTCGAGGAGGCCGGCGGGACGGGTGACGACCGTGTCGACGGACGCCGACCGGTCCTCCGCCGCCCCGGCCAGCGCCGGGTCCGTCACGAGCAGCAACCCGCGGGCGGAGCGCAGCAGTTCGGCCGTGGTCGCCCCGGAGTCGAGCCGGACGTCCGGCAGCCGTGAGCCGACCAGCGCCTCCCCGCCGTCGTGCCCGGCATGCCCATAGCGCACGTCGAGGCCGCTGATCGTCCCGGCGAGGTGGGCCCGGACCTTCTCGTACGAGGTGAGTTCGCCGATCACCGAGCGCAGCGGCTCCACCTCGGGCCCGCCGAGCAGCAGCCGGGCCTGGGCGCGGATGGCGGACAGGACGCGGCGTCCGACGGTGTGCCGTTCGTCGTGGTAGGTGTCAAGGAGTCCCGCCGGAGCCCGGCCGAGGACGGTGGCCGCGAGTTTCCAGCCGAGGTTCACGGCGTCCTGGAGGCCGAGGTTGAGGGCCTGGCCGCCGATCGGCATCTGCTGGTGGGCCGCGTCCCCGGCGAGCAGCACCCGGCCCGCGCGGTAGCACTCGGCCTGCCGGGAGGCGTCGCCGAAGGAGTTCACCCACAGCGGGGTGCCGTGGCCGATGTCCTCGCCGGTGACGTCCCGCCAGGCGGTCACGATGTCGGCGAAGCGGGCCTGTGCGGTGCGCGGCGGGGTGCCGAACCGGTGGACCATCACCCGGGTGACGCCGTCCCCGCGCCGGGCGGCGATGGCGAGCCCGTCCGGCAGCCGCTGGAAGCGCCGGTTCGGGATGTCGATGCCGTCGACGTCGGCGCGGATCAGCTCCCGTCCGGCGGCGTCGCCGGGGAAGGGGATGCCGGCGAGCCGTCGTACGGCGGAGTGCTCGCCGTCGCAGCCGACGACGTACCGGGCCGTGAACTCCCGTCGGTGCCCCTGGTGTTCGGTCACGACGGTCACGTGGTCCGGGTGCTGCGTGAGGGCGAAGACCTCGTGCCCGCGCAGTACGTGCGCCCCCAGCCGCCGCGCCCACGCACCGAGGAGTTCCTCGGTGCGGGTCTGCGGGACCTTCCACTGGCCGGGGTGGCTGCTGGGGAGGGTGAGGTCGAGGGGGAGGCCGCCGAAGTGGCCGCGGGGCTCGTCGGGCGGCGGCTCGGGGTCGGCGAAGCCGCCGGGGCCGTCCAGCAGGCCGCGCTGGAGCAGCAGTTCCATCGTGCGGGCGTGCAGGGTGGACGCCCGGGACTCCGTCGTCGGGGCGGCCAGCCGTTCCAGGACGGTCACGTCGGCGCCGCCGAGGCGGAGTTCCCCGGCGAGCATCAGCCCGACGGGTCCGGCGCCGACCACCAGGACGTGCGTGTCGACCGCGTCGGCACCGGCCATCGGTCAGCGCCTCGCTTCGGCGTACGCCTTGGCGTGGTTCAGGGTGGCGCGGCTGTTGGTGCTGAGCGCGCCCTGCACGTAGGCGCGGGCCTCGGCGACCCCGGCCTCCGGCCCGAGGATCCTCTCGATGTTCTCGGGGCGCAGCACGACGGTGTGCTGCGAGGAGGCGAAGGTGCCCTCGTCGGTCTCGCGGAAGGTCCAGTAGCCGGTGTGCAGGTTCATCAGGGCCGGCAGGGTGGTCTGCTTGTAGGCGATCTTCCGTCCCTCCAGGCAGACCCGGTAGGACTTGGTGGTGTGCGTGGAGCCGTCCTTGGCGCGGGTGTCCATCTCCAGGGTCTGCAGGCCCGGGGTGTCCTCGGTGAGCCGGACGGTCGCCACGTGCGGCAGCCGCTCGGACCAGCGGTCGGCCTCGTTGACGAAGTCGTAGAGGTCCTTGGCGGAACCGTCGACCTGGACGGTGTCCTCGAAGGAGAAGGTCAACTCCTCCGAAGCGGTGGCGAGTTCGACGTTCGCCTGCAGCGCGGCCAGCTCGGAACGGGAGTTGCGGTCGACGGCCTCGTCGATCCAGGCGAGCCCCGCCGGGTCGTCGTCGACGGCGGTGTAGTCGTGCAGCAGCCGCACGCGCGAGGCCCCCGCGCCGGCCGGCTCGATGATCCAGGTGCCGCCCATGGTCGCGACGGGCGGGGTGGAGACGGTCTGCCGGAAGGTGATCCGCAGGGCCTCGGGGTCCAGCACCCGGCGCGAGGTCCAGTTCTTGGCCTCGCCGTTGGCGGTGGCCCAGATCCCGATCAGCTCCTCGTCGCCGGAGCGCTCCAGGTGGTCGACGTAGATGGTCGGCGGGAAGATCCGCGGCCAGTTGGCCACGTCGGCGATCAGCCGGTAGACCTCGGCGGCCGGCGCCGAGATCGTGACCTCGTGCTCGACTTCCTTCGGCTCGGACATGGGTGAACTCCTAGAGGGTGCCGGGGTTTTCAGAAGTTGCCGAGGCCGCCGCAGACGTTGAGGGCCTGCGCGGTGATGGAGGCGGCGGTGTCGGAGGCGAGGTAGCCGACAAGACCGGCGACCTCGTCCGGGGTCGAATAGCGGCCGAGCGGGATCTTCGCCGTGAACTTGTCGAGGATGGCGTCCTCGCTGGTGTCGTAGGCGGCGGCGTATCCGGCGCGCACGCGCTGTGCCATGGGCGTCTCGACATACCCCGGGCAGACGGCGTTGACGGTGATGCCGGTGGGGGCCAGTTCGTTGCCGAGGGCCTTCGTGAACCCGACGACGCCGTGCTTGGACGCGGAGTACGGCGCCCCGAGCACGACGCCCTGCTTCCCGGCCGTGGACGCGATGTTGATGATCCGCCCCCGGCTCTTCTCCCGCATGCCGCCGGTGGTGAGGGCGGCGCGGGTGAGGCGGAAGACGCTGTTGAGGTTGGTCTCGACGACGTCGTACCAGAGCTCGTCGTCGATGTCGGCGGTCACGCCGCCGCCGGACCGCCCGGCGTTGTTGACCAGCACGTCGACGGTGCCGTACCGCTCGACGGCGGCCCGCACGAAGTTCTCGATGGACAGCGCGGACCGCACGTCGAGGACCGTCCCGTCGACGTCGAGCCCCTCTGCACGCAGTTCCTTGACGGTCCGCTCGACGTTCCCGTCGTCGCGGGAGCCGATGAAGACGCGGTGGCCCTGCCGGGCCAGCAGCCGCGCCGTGGCGAGACCGATTCCGCTGGTGGCCCCGGAGACCAGGGCGACCCTCTGCTGCTGTTCGGACATGTCTGCCGATCCCTTTCAGGGCATGGGGGAGCCGCCGGCGCCCGGTCAGGACGGGCGCCGGCGGCCGGAGGGGGGTGGAGAGAGGTCGGTCAGGCCGCGGTGGCGGCGACGTCACCGAGCTGCGTGTTGACGACGGCGAGCAGCTCACGGGGTGTCTTGGCCTCGGTCACCACGGTGTCGTCGAGCGTGATGTCGTACTCCCGCTCGATGCGCCCGCAGGTCTCCAGGATGGCGAGCGACTCGTAGCTGAGCTCCTCGAAGTCGGTGTCGAGGATGTTCCCGTCGAGATCGACGCTCTCATCGGCGCCGGCGGCCTCCAGCAGGATCCGCTTGAGGTCGTCGAGGGTGAAGGACTGGGTGGCCACGGTGATCTTCCTTTCACGACTGCGAATGGGAACGCCCGCCCTGTTGGAGAGACCGGAGGACGGGCGGGTCTTGGGGGGGTGAGGTCGGTGGGGGCTGGGGCCGGGGGGTGGGGACGCTTACCGGCGCTGGCAGGGTGCCGCTGCGCCCACCCGTGCCGCCCTGCGGCACGCCTGCCCGCAGCTGGGTAGCTGGGAAGGGGCGGCTGGGCAGCGCCCCGTAAGGGGCGCGGGGAACTGCGCGAGCAACCCCCACCGGGCCGCGGCCGGACCACGACGCCCGCCCCTGCGGTCTGGGAAGCTCTACGCCCGCACGACCATCGCCGAGTTGAACCCGGCGTACCCGCGGGCCAGCACCAGTGCCGTGCGCACCTCCGTCTGCCGCGGCTCCCCCACCACCAGGTCGAGGTCGTAGCCCGCCTCCGGCGAGACGTTCACCGTCGCCGGCACCACCCCGTCCCGGGCGGCGAGCAGCGCCGTCGCCACGTCCAGCGGCGCCGCCCCCGAGTACAGCCGCCCGGTCATCGTCTTCGGCGCGGTCACCGGCACCCCGTGCGGCCCGAACACGTCGCTCAGCGCATCGGCCTCCACCCGGTCCAGCTCCGGCACGGCCGCCGCGTCGGCGAACACCACGTCGACGTCGGCCGCGTCGGCGCCCGCGTCCGCGAGGGCCAGCTCGATCGCCTTGCGCAGCCCCGGCGGCCGCCCGTTCCCCGGCGCCGGGTCGAACGTCGCGCCGTACCCCGCGATCTCGCCGTACACCCGGGCGCCCCGCCGTACGGCCGTCTCCTCGGCCTCCAGGATCAGGATCGCCCCGCCCTCGCCGGCCACGTGCCCGGCCGCCGCGGAGTCGAACGGCAGGTAGGACCGGTCCGGCTCCTCCGACGTGGAGAGCCGGTCGCTGGCGAGCTGGGCCACCCACCCCCACGGGCAGATGGACGCGTCGATCGCCCCGGAGACGATGAGCTGTGTGCCCTTGCGGATCTGCCGGCGCGCGTGGGCCAGGGCCTCAAGGCCGCCGGCCTGGTCGGAGACGACGACCCCGCTCGGGCCCTTCATCCCGTTGCGGATGGAGATCTGGCCGCTGTTGACGGCGTAGAACCAGGCGAACGACTGGTATGCCGAGACGAACTGGCTGCCCTGGCTCCACAGCTTCTGCAGCTCGCCCTGCCCGAACTCGAAGCCGCCGGAGGAGCTGGCGGTGACGACGCCCATGTCGTAGGCGGGCAGGTCGGCCGGGCTGACGTCGGCGTCGGCCAGCGCCCAGTCGGTCGCGACGAGCGCGAGGCGGGTCATGTGGTCGGTCTGGGCGAGCAGCCGGCTCGGCAGGTGCTCCCCGGCGCTGAACCCGGGCACCTCGCCGGCGAGTTTCGCCGGGTACCCGGACGGCTCGAACCGCGTGATGCGGCCGATCCCGCTCTTCCCGGCGCGGGCGGCGGCCCAGTAGTCCGCCGTACCCAGGCCGTTGGGCGCGGCGATGCCGAGCCCGGTCACCACGGTCCGTGCGCTCATGCGGCCGCGCTCCTGTCGGGTCGGGCGAGCACCATCGCGCTCTGGAAGCCGCCGAACCCGCTGCCCACGGTGAGCACCGCGTCGGTGCGGTGCTCGCGGGCGGTGAGCGGCACGTAGTCCAGGTCGCACTCGGGGTCGGGGGTGTGCAGGTTGGCCGTCGGGGGCACGACGTTGTGCTCCATGGCGAGGACGGACGCGGCGATCTCGATGGAGCCGATCGCGCCGAGCGAGTGCCCGACCATCGACTTGATCGAGGAGACCGGGGTCCGGTAGGCGTGGTCGCCGAGGCTCTTCTTGAACGCGGCGGTCTCGTGCCGGTCGTTCTGCTTGGTGCCGGAGCCGTGCGCGTTGATGTAGTCGATCGCCTCGGGGGCGAGCCGTGCCTCGTCGAGGGCGACCGTGATGGCCTCGGCCATCTCCGCGCCGTCGGGCCGCAGTCCGGTCATGTGGAAGGCGTTGCAGCGGGAGGCGTACCCGGCGATCTCGGCGTAGATGTGCGCGCCCCGCCGCTTCGCGGCCTCCAGCTCCTCCAGGACGAAGACGGCCGACCCCTCCCCCAGCACGAACCCGTTGCGGGTGCCGTCGAAGGGGCGGGAGGCGTGCTCGGGGTCGTCGTTGCGCGGGGTGGTGGCCTTGATGGCGTCGAAGCAGGCCAGGGTGATCGGGGAGATCGGGGCGTCGGTGGCGCCTGCGATCATCGCGCAGGCCGAGCCCTCCCGGATCAGCTCGACGGCGTGGCCCACGGAGTCCAGGCCCGAGGTGCAGCCGGTGGACACGACCGTGGCCGCGCCCTCCGCCCCCACCGACCAGGCGACCTCGGCCGCGAAGGAGCTGGGCACCAGGTAGTTGTAGAGGTGCGGGACGGCGTAGGTGTGGTCGACGAGGTCGAGCCGGCCGCCGTCGCTGACCACCCGGTACTCCTGGTCGAGCCCCATGGTCGCGCCGACGGCGCTGCCGATGGTGACCCCGACCCGGTAGGGGTCGGCGCCGGACAGGTCGAGCCCGCTGTCGGCGAGGGCCTCCCGCGCACTGACGACGGCGAGTTGCGCCGCCCGGTCCATCCGGCGTATCTCCTGCGGGCTCAGTCCGTGCTCCTCCGGGTCGAAGTCGACCTCGGCGGCGACCCGGGACCGGAAGGAGGACGGGTCGAAGAAGGTGATGCCGCGGGTCGCGGTGCGGCCCTCGCTGAGCAGGTTCCAGAAGTTCTTGGTGCCGACACCGCCGGGGGCGATGACGCCGACCCCGGTGATGACCACTCGCCTGGCGTTCACGCCCGGCCCTCCCAGTCGTAGAAGCGCGTGGCGACCGCGTCGGCGGGAGACCGCCAGGTGGCGGGGTCGTACGCCTGGATGAACGGCTTCAGGTCCTCGCTGATCCGCACGAACCGCGGGTCGCTCTTGGCCTCCTCGATCAGCTCACCGCCGTTGTCGGTGTCGAAGTGCTGGAGGTGGAAGTACAGCCCGCGGTAGGCGAAGAGCTCACGGCGCCGGGTGCCCATGAGGTGCGGCATCTCGCTCCGGTCGAACTCCCCGAACAGCCGGGCGACTTCCTGGCTGCTCCCCGGTTCCATCCGGGCCACGATCAGAGTGCTGTGCATGAAAACTCCTCAAGGAAGAGCGCCCCGTCAGGGACGCGCGAACGTCTCGATGGGCGCCGGCGACAGCGCCCCGAAAGGGGTGCGGGGAACTGGGCGACCAGCCACGACGGCGGGGCAGCCGCACGACGACAGATCCCGGCACCGCCTCAGCTCGCAGGCCCGAACCACTTCTCCAGGGCCATCGGCAGATCCGCATGACTCCCCGGCGCCACCCACGCCACATAACCGTCGGGCCGCACCAGCACAGCCGTGGTACCGCCCAGCGAGCCCTCGGCCGCCACCGCCGTCACCACGTCCACCCGGTCCCGCCAGGCCCAGGCCCGCTCCCGCAGCCTCTCGTTGTCGGCGAGGTCGAGCAGCACCCCCCGCCCGCCGCGCAGCGCCTCCGTGCTGGAGGCCACCCGCTTGTGCCCGGTGAGCGGCACGTTCGGCAGCCGCCGCCCGAGCAGCGCGCCCGCGCCCCCGTCGACGTCGTAGTGGATCTCAAGCCCGGACACCATCGCCGCCAGGTGCCTGCCGACCTCCGGATACCGGATCAGCTCGTTCAGAACATCCCGCAGCGGCTGCACCTCGGGCCCGGACAGGAACAGCAGCCCCTGTGCCCGGGTGTTCATCATCAGCCGCTCCCCGACCGGGTGCCGTTCGTCGTGGTACGTGTCGAGCAGCGCCTCGGGCGCCCGCCCCCGCACCACCGCCCCCAGCTTCCAGCCGAGGTTCACGGCGTCCTGGATGCTGGTGTTCATGCCCTGGCCGCCGGCCGGGAGGTGGATGTGCGCGGAGTCGCCGGCGAGCAGGATCCGCCCCCGCCGGTACTCGGTGACGAGCCTCGTGCCGTCGCCGAACGACGACACCCACACCGCCTCGGCGTGCGCGATGTCGTCGCCGGTCAGACGCTGCCAGGCCGCCGCGGCCTCCGCCCAGGTCGGCGGCTTCTCGCGGCGCTGCGGCGGGGTGCCGCGCTCGCAGATGATCAGCCGGGTGATGCCGCCGGGCAGCGGACCGACCATGACCATCCCGCCGGGCAGGGTCTCCCCGATCATCCGGGGCTCCAGCTCGATGCCCTTCACGTCGGCGAGGTACATCTCCAGCGTCGACGGTGTCCCCGGGAAGTCGAACCCGGCGGCCTTGCGGATGGTGGAGCGACCGCCGTCGCAGCCCACGAGGTACTCGGCGCGCAGCCGGTGCACGCCCTCGGGGCCGCGCACCTCGACCTCGACGCTGTCCTCCTTCTCCTTGACGGACAGCACCTCGTGGCGGCGCCGGATGTCCGCGCCGAGCCGGCCGGCCCACTCCTCCAGGACGGTCTCGGTGACCGACTGCGGGATCGTTTTGGCGGCCTGGTGGGCGCCGTCGAGGACACCGAAGTCGACCGGCAGGCCGCCGAAGTGGCCCACGTTGCTGACCTCGATGTCCCCGAAGCGGGGCAGCAGTCCGCGCTGGTCGAAGACCTCCATGGTGCGGGCGGTGAAGCCGAGGCCGCGCGACTCGCCGGTGCGCGCGGGCAGCTTCTCCAGGACGATGACCTCGGCGCCCGCGAGCCGTAGCTCGCCCGCGAGCATCATGCCGGCCGGCCCGGCGCCCACGACGATGACTTGTGCGTCCATGACACTCCTCGGGAACGGTTCCGTACGGCCCCGTCGGGGAGACCGTCGGCGAAGACGAACTGTCAGCGGTACAGGCGCCCGATCGCCCGGTTGGCCGCGTGCGCGGCCGCCGCGTGCCGCGGGTCGGGCGCCAGCGCCTCGTGCCGTACGGCGACTTCGGCGAGCTTGATGGCGTGCTCGTCGCCGATCCGGACGGCCTCGGCGAACAGGTCGGCCGGGTCGGAGGCGTCCGGCAGCGGGGCCGCGGGCCGGGGCACGGCGTGGAACCAGTCGAGCATCGTGCGGCTGACGGCCCGCGCCACCCGGTACGACGGCCACCGCTGGTCCTGCGGCAGGTGCTCCACCACCAGCCGTACGGCGGCGGGCCCGGTGACCGAGTGGATCAGCGGGATCGGGTGCGGGAGGGAGAGCGTGGCGTAGATCCCGGAGAACTCGGCGACGAGCTCGTCCAGCGCCCGTACGACGCCACCGCCGTCGCCCTCGCCCTCTCCCTTGCCCACCTGGACCACGACTCCGCCCTCCGCGTACCGGGCCGCCCAGTACCCCAACCCCTGGGCCAGCTCGGCCAGTTGCAGGCGGTGGTCGGGCCCGGCGGTGACCACCGCCCGGACCGCGTGGGCGGTGCGGATCACCCCGTGCGTGAGCACCCCGGACATGCCGGGCAGCAGCCGGGGCCACCAGCGGGCCAGGACGTCGGTCCACGCGCCCTCGGCCAGCTCGCGCTCGAACAGGGTGGTCCAGTCGGCGACCCGGCCGAACGCGCCGAGCGCCTGCCGCCAGTCGGCCTCGTCGGCCGGGTCGAGGGTGAACCGCCGCTCGGGCACGTCGTGGAAGGTGTGGCTGCGCAGATGGCCCTCCACCCAGCCGGGCACCTCCTCGGCGTACCCCATGTGGGCCAGGGCCTCGGCGGCCATCGGGGCGTGGTTGACGAAGCTGCGCCCGTGCTCGTACCCCACGGAGCGCAGCCGCTCCAGGGCGCCGTTCATGGCGTCGGTGTAGGTGAGTGCGGCCAAAGCGATCAGTCCTTGATGTCGCAGACCGTGGCGCCGGCGGCGAGGGCCTGCCCCACCTCGGCGGCGATCCCGGTCACGGTGCCGGAGCGGTGCGCGGTGAGCGGCTGCTCCATCTTCATGGCTTCGAGTACGACGACCAGGTCGCCCTTCTCGACCGGCTGCCCCTCGGCGACGGCCATCTTGACGACGGTGCCCTGCATCGGAGAGGTGAGCGTGTCCCCGGAGGCGGCGGGCGCCGAACCGCCGGCGTTGCGGCGGCGGGACCGGGGCGCGGCGGCGGCCCCCACGAGCGGCCGGTCCGGTACCCGGCCCAGCACCGTCGGCAGCGAGACCTCCAGCCGGTGCCCGCCGACCTCGACGACCACCGTCTCCCGGCCGGCCTCCGCCGTCTCGGAACCGGCGGCCGGGGCCGCCGTGAAGGCTTCGATGTCGTTGACGAACTCGGTCTCGATCCACCGGGTGTGGACCGTGAACGGCCCCTCGGCCGGGGCGAACGCCGGATCGCGTACCACCGCCCGGTGGAACGGGATCGCCGTGGCCATCCCCTCCACGCGGAACTCGTCGAGCGCCCGCGCGGCCCGCTGCAGCGCCTCCGCGCGGGTGCGGCCGGTGACGATCAGCTTGGCGAGCAGCGAGTCCCAGGCCGGGCCGATCACGCTGCCCGACTCCACGCCGGCGTCCAGCCGTACCCCCGGTCCGGACGGCGGCTCGAAGGCCGTCACCGTGCCCGGCGCGGGCAGGAAGCCCCGGCCCGGGTCCTCGCCGTTGATGCGGAACTCGAAGGAGTGGCCGCGCAGTTCGGGGTCGCCGTAGCCGAGTTCCTCGCCGTCGGCGATCCGGAACATCTCGCGGACCAGGTCGATGCCGGCGACCTCCTCGGTCACCGGGTGCTCCACCTGGAGGCGGGTGTTGACCTCCAGGAAGGAGACCGTGCCGTCCTGCCCGACGAGGAACTCGCAGGTTCCCGCGCCGACATAGCCGGCCTCGCGCAGGATGGCCTTGGACGCCCGGTACAGCTCGGCGGTCTGCTCCGGCGTCAGGAACGGTGCCGGAGCCTCCTCCACCAGCTTCTGGTGGCGGCGCTGCAGCGAGCAGTCACGGGTCGATACGACGACCACGTTGCCGTACCGGTCCGCGAGGCACTGCGTCTCGACGTGCCGCGGCCGGTCCAGGTAGCGCTCCACGAAGCACTCGCCGCGGCCGAAGGCGGCCACCGCCTCACGCACCGCCGACTCATAGAGCTCCGGCACCTCCTCCAGGGTCCGGGCGACCTTCAGCCCGCGCCCGCCGCCGCCGAAGGCCGCCTTGATGGCGATCGGGAGACCGTGTTCCTCGGCGAACGCCACGACCTCGTCGGCGCCCGCGACGGGATCCGGGGTGCCGGCCACCAGCGGGGCACCGGCGCGCTGGGCGATGTGCCGGGCCGCCACCTTGTCACCGAGGTCGCGGATGGCGGACGGCGGCGGACCGATCCAGGTCAGGCCCGCGTCCAGGACCGCCTGCGCGAACTCGGCGTTCTCGGACAGGAACCCGTAGCCGGGGTGGACGGCGTCCGCCCCGGTCTCCCGGGCGGCCCGCAGGACCTTCGCGATGTCCAGGTAGCTGGTGGCCGGGGTGTCACCGCCGAGGGCGAAGGCCGCGTCGGCGACCCGGACGTGCAGGGCGTCCCGGTCCGGGTCCGCGTAGACGGCGACGCTCGCGATCCCGGCGTCCCGGCAGGCTCTGGCCACGCGTACGGCGATTTCGCCTCGGTTGGCGATGAGCACCCTGCGCATGTCAGGACGCCTGCCGGGTGTGCTGGAAGCGGTCCGCGCCGGTCTCCAGCGGGCCCAGGGAGCCGTCGAAGAAGATCAGCGGCTCCAGGCCGTGTTCGGGGACGCCCAGCTCCACCACCTCGCCGATGACGATGTCGTGGTCGCCGGCGCTGTGCACGTCGACCGTGGTGCAGGTCAGATGGGCGAGGGCCTCGCTGAGCACGGGCAGCCCGTCCTCGGTGAAGTGGTGCGGGACGCCCTCGAAGGCCGTGGCGGTGCCCGTGGCCCGGCGCCCGGCGAAGTGCCGGGCCAGCGGCTGCTGCCGGCCGGACAGGAAGTTCACGGTGAACCCGCCGCTCTGCTCCAGGAGCGTGTGCAGCCGGGACTGCTGGTGCAGACAGAACAGCACCAGCGGGGGTTCCAGCGAGACCGAGGTGAACGAGTTGACGGTGGTGCCGTCCGCGTCGCCGTCGGGGCCGGTGGTGATGACCGTGACGCCGGTCGTGAACAGGCCGCACACGCGGCGCAGATCCAGCGGTTCGACGGGCCGGGTCTCTTCTTCGGCGCGGGTCAGCGACCGCGCTGCTGCGGACATGCGCATGCCTTTCTGGCGTTGTCTGGCAGTGGCAGTGGTCAGAGGAGCTTGCGGACCTTCGCGCCGGCCTTGAGGATGCCGAGCAGGAACTCGCGGCCGACGCTGTTCATCTCGGCGGGGGCCTCGACGGAGGCCCAGTACAGGAAGCGGGCCATGGTCAGCGTGGACGGGTAGATGAACCGCCGCTCCTCGTCCTTCCATCCGAAGACCGGGTTGACGACCGGGGAGTCCTTGAGCAGTCCGAAGACGATGTCGGCGGCCTCGTCGCCGGTGAGCGCGCCGGCCTCGTACTTCTCGCAGGTCTCGGCGGTGCTCTCCAGGATCCGCTTGAAGGAGTCGCTCTGCGGCCACCACAGGCCGGGGTGGGCCACCTTCTCCAGCTCGTCGAAGTGGCGGGTGTCGTGGTCCTTGAAGTGCTTGAGGCGGGCCCGGGTCAGCCGCATGGTGCCGGGGGTGATGAAGGAGCCCCAGACCCGGAAGACCGCGTTCCAGAGCCGGAAGTGGGAGAACGCGATGAAGGAGCTGTTGACCAGGTCGTCGTTGTACTGGAGCAGGCCCTGCTCGACGCGCTCGACGTAGGCGAAGCGCTCGGCGGAGAAGTCGCCGTCCTTGAGGGCGGGGATCAGCCGGGAGGTGAGCGCGTCGACGACCTCCATGGTGTTGGACAGACCGCGGGAGAACAGCGGGTCGAGGAAGCCGGCCGCGTGCGACATCAGGCACCAGCGGTCGCCGATGGTCTGCTTCGAGCTGTACTGCAGCCGGTCGGTGGAGATCCACTCGCGGACCCGGGTGGCGCCGTCGAACTGCCGCTTCACCGCCGGGTACTTGTCGAGGAAGGACTGGAACTCCTGCTCCGGGGTGAGGTCCTTCGGCTTCGGGTAGGTGCGCTCGTCCATCGTCAGGCCGACGCTGCACAGCGGGTTGCGGGACTTGGGGTGGTTGTCGAAGGGGATGATCCAGAACCAGCCGCGCTCGATGAGGTGGTGCATGGTGCCGGTGTGCCAGTCGGCCGGCGGGCGCAGCTCCTGGGGGTGGCCGCTGACGTCGTCGAACCGCTTGATGCCGACGTAGTGCGTGAACATCGAGCGGGAGTGGTGCTTGAAGCGGGCGGTGGGCTTGTCGCGCAGGTCGAACTTGTCGGCGAGCGGGGAGCGGAACCCGGAGGCGTCCACCAGGTACTTGGCCCGGTACAGCTCGGGTTCGGCGCCGGGGGCGGCGCTGCGGCCGAGGACGGTGACGCCGTCGTCGTCGAACTCGACCTCGTTGGCACGCCAGTTCTGCCGGGGGGTGCAGCCGTATTTGATCGCGACGTGGAACATGAAGGAGTCGCTGTCCTGCCGGAACATGTGGCTGTTCTGGTGGAATATCTTCGGCAGGGCGAGCTGGGTGGCCTCGCGTGGGTTCGGCTCTTTTCCGACCTCGTGCTTCATGAATCCGAAGTGTGCCTTCGTGCCGAAGGTCGGGCCGATGTCACGGGTGGAGGCCTCGACGCTGGCCAGGCTTTTCAGCTCGGGGATGTCGTGGCGTTCGGAGAGGATGTGGATCCATTCCACGAGCTGCGGGGTCATGGACTCGCCGATGGCGAAGCGCGGGTGCGCGGCGGCGTCGACCAGCAGCACCTTGGCGCCGTGCCTGGCCAGGACGGCACCGGTGACGGAGCCGGCGAGGCCCGAGCCGAGGATGATGACGTCGAAGGTCATGTCCTCGGGTGTGCGCGCCGGTTCCGGCGCGCCGTCGGTCTTCTTGGCGACCATGACTGTCTCCTTCGTCGAGGGGCGGTGCGCAACGGGAAATCAGCATGAAAAAAGGCCCCTCGCGGCCCTTCCTGAAGGAAATCGGAAGGGCGGTGCGAAGAGCCTGGAAAAGGGCGCGGGATATCCGCTGAATTAAGCGTGACATCCTTTGGCCAGAGGGTCAACCCCCGGCGGGAACGGATGACTTGGTGTTCTCGGCGAATGCCGGGCCGGAATGCGTCGGGGCGAGGAGTTTCAGCAGCAGTTCCCGCAGTTCGTCCTCGCCGCCGGGGCCGAGCATGGCGGAGACGTCCGCGGCGAGCCCCGCGACGGCCCGGGCCACGACACCGAGCTGCTCACGGCCGAGGTCGGTCACCTCCAGGGCGTACCGGCGCCGGTCGTGCGGGTCGCGCCCCCGGCGCACCAGGCCCAGCTTGACAAGTTCGTCGACGAGCTGGGAGGCGGCGGGCCCGGTGATGGCGAGCAGTTCGGCGAGCCGCTGCTGGGAGATGGGCCCGAGGACGTCGAGGGCGGACAGCGGGCCGTAGTGGCGCACCCGCAGACCGGTGCCGGCCAGCTTGTCGTCGCCGTGCTTGCGCAGCCGGTGGTGGGCCTGGGCGACCAGGTACTCGGTGCCCTGCACCAGCGGCTGCGCCGACTCGGGCAGCAGCCGGCCGAGCAGCCCGTCGAGCCGGGCGGTCTCCTCGTCCGTCAGTACGGCGGTGAGCCGGGCGTCCCGCTCGGCGACCGCCCGCCGGCTGGCCCCCACGGCCTCGCGTCCCCGGTCGGTCAGGGAGAGCACGTACTGGCGCCGGTTGTCGGGGTTGCGGGTGCGCCGGACCTCGCCGCGGGCCTCCAGCCGGTCGATGACGCCGACCATGATGGTGCGGTTGATGCCGAGCCGCTCGGCGAGGTCGAGCTGGGACTCCCAGTCGCGGCCGGTGAGCGCGTCGAGGACCAGGAAGTCGCGGGGGTCGCTGTCGCGGCCGTCGTCGGTGGCGGAGAACTGCGCGTAGACGCGGCGCAGGAGGTAGCCGATGAAGTCCGTGAGCGCGTCCGGGAGGACTCCGGGGACCTCCGCGGTCTGCTCGGTCCGGGTCACCGGTCCGCGATCGTCGTCGCTCTCGTACCGCAAGACAGCACCTCCTGCCCGAGTATATCGACGGCCTCCCGACCAGTACCGGCACCGGCACCGGCACCGGCACCGACCCGTACCGGGGAACCGGCGACCCCGCCCGGAGTGGGCAGGGCGGGGCCGCCGGGGTCGGTCACAGGGCGACGGGCGGGTGCTCGGCGTCCTGCTGCTGGGGGCGGGTGCCCGGGAGGGTGGCCAGGGCCACGACCAGGGCCAGCACGTAGAAGCCGCCGCCGAGCAGGAACCCGTACGAGTAGCCGGTGGTGAGGGCGTGCGGGACGCTGCCCGGCAGTTCGTGGTTCGTGATGGCGGTGGCCGCCGCGGCGAGGGCGGCCAGGCCGATGGCGCCGCCGATCTGCTGCGCGGTGTTGACCAGGCCGGAGGCGGCGCCGGTGGCCTGCGGGGCGACGCCGCGGACGCTGACGATGGTGACGGCCACGAAGACCATGCCGAGGCCGAGACCGACGACCAGCTGGGCCGGCAGCAGCGCGGCCCACGGGGTCTGGCCGGGCTCGATGAGGCTGAACCAGACCATGCCGACGGTGCCGATCAGCAGACCGAGGGCGATCACGTTGCGCTCGGGCAGCTTGGCGAGCAGCTGCGGGCCGAGGCCGCCGGCCGCGATGCCCATGCCGAGCGCGAAGGGCAGGTAGGCGACGCCGGTGACCATCGGGGCGTAGCCCTTGACGAGCTGCATGTAGAGGGTCAGGAAGTAGAAGGTGGCGAGCATGCCCGCGCCGACCAGGAACATGATCAGGTTGGCGCCGACGCGGCTCCTGTCGGCGAGCACCCCGCTCGGGATCATCGGCGCCCGGCTGGCGCGCTGGATGAGGACGAAGGCGAGGATCAGGACGAGCGCGGCGCCCAGGCCGATCAGGGTGACGCTGTCACCGAAGCCCTTGTCGCCGGCGCGGTTGATGGCGTAGACGAGCGAGCCGAAGCCCAGGGTGGCGGTGAGCGCGCCGGGCACGTCGACCTTGCCGCGCTCGCGCTCGCCCTCGACGAGGACGCCGGTGCCGAACAGGACGGCCAGGGCGATCGGGATGTTCACGAACATCACCCAGCGCCAGCTCAGGTACTCGGTGAGCGCGCCGCCGAGCAGCAGGCCGACGACCGAGCCGAGGCCGCCCATCGCGCCGTAGACACCGAGCGCCTTGTTGCGGGCGGGTCCTGCCGGGAAGGTGGTGGCCAGCAGGGACAGCGCGGTGGGGGCGGCGATGGCGGCGCCCGCACCCTGGATCACGCGGGCGGCGATGAGCAGTTCGCCGCTCTGGGCGAGGCCGCCGAGCAGCGAGGCGGCGGTGAACAGGACCAGTCCGGTGCGGAAGACCCGGCGGCGGCCGAAGAGGTCACCGGCGCGGCCGCCGGCCAGCAGCAGACCGCCGAAGGCCAGGGCGTAGGCGGTGACGATCCAGCCGAGGCCGGACTCGCTGAGCCCGAGGGCGCTCTGCATGCTGGGCAGGGCGACGGCGACGATCGTGTTGTCGAGGACGAGCATGAGCTGGGCCGCGGCGATCACGAGTAACGCCAGTCCGAGTTTGCCGTCCTGCTGCGGCGGGGCCGCGGCCTTGGGGACGGCCTGAGTGCGGTCTTGCAGCGACATGGGATGTCTCCGTGTCTGTCTCAGGGTTGGGGGGTGTCGAGCGGAGCGGAACCCCTCGGGATCCGGTCAGCGGCTGGTGGAGGTGGAGGCGGTCTTGGGGGTCCAGATGTCGAGGTCCTCGTAGGCCTTGCGCCAGTCGTTCTCGTAGGCGTTGCGCAGCGGCTCGGGCATCTTGCCGAGGATGTTCGCGACCTTCGCGGCGTCGATGTCGTCGAGCATCCAGGGCAGGTAGCGGGCGGAGTCGTCGCCGACCCGGGTGCGCTGCTCGGCGGAGAAGTCCTGCCACTGCTGCTGGGAGAGCGTGATGTCCATCAGCTGCAGGGCGTCCCGCTCCTCGTGGTCGAGGTGGGCGCCGAGCTTGGTGTAGAGGGTGTCGGTCAGGCCGGTCAGGCGCTCCGGGCCGGAGTCGCGGTCGGCCAGGGCCGCGTCGATGTCGGCGAGCAGGGGGTCGATGACGCCGTGCTCGGCCTCCATGTCGGCGAGCAGCGCCAGTTCGGAGTCCCGGCCGGCCAGCGCCGCCTCCATGACCGGCCAGATCCGCACGTCCTCGGAGGTGTGGTGGATGGTCAGGAACTTCTTGAAGAGCTCCCAGCCGACCGCGGTGCTCAGTACGTGCCGGGGGTCCTCGTCGACCCGTGCGGTGATCCGGGCGATCCGCTCCAGCTCGCGGCGGAGCGCGTCGTGGATCGCGAACATCATCGTCATGTCGAGGTTCTTGAAGTCCTGGCTCATCGTTCTCTCCCTCACTGCTTCGTCGTCGTACTGCGAGAGTATCGTCAACCTACTTATCTATCAAGCTTCCAACTAGCAGTCTTCCAACCATCAGGGCCAGAACTATTCGCCGGTCGTGGGCTGACGCCACTGCCGCGCCCGAAGGCGCAGGTCAGTGGGTTCTCGCGATCTCCAGGGCGGGTTCGTCTTGGCCGGTTCCGGCCGGTTCCCGTCCGAGGTCCTCGTCGATCCCCTTGCGGATCCGGGTCAGCGCGGGGCTGGTCATGGCCGTGGTGAGCAGCGCCATCAGCACGAGGACGGTGAACAGCTCGGGCCCGATGACACCCAGCCCCAGGCCGATGTTGAGCACGATCAGCTCGGTCAGGCCCCGGCAGTTCATCAGCGCGCCCAGCGACATGGAGTCCCGCCAGTCCCGGCCGGAGAGCCGGGCCGCGAGCGTGCCGCCGCCCCACTTGCCGGCCACGGCGACCGCGAGCACGGCCCCCGCCCACAGCCACTGGGTACCGCTGCCGCCCAGCAGCCCGATGTCCGTCTTCAGCCCGGTACTGACGAAGAACAGCGGCAGCAGCACCGGCACGGCGAAGGCCCGCGTCCGGGCCGCGGTGGCCTCGATCCGCCGGCTGCCGCGCGGGGTGACCACGCCGAACAGGAACGCGCCGAACAGCGCGTGCACCCCGATCCGGTCGGTGGCGTACGCGGCCAGGCTGAGCCCGCTGAACAGCACGACCAGCACGACCCCGTCGGCGTACCGGCGTTCCGCCCGCGCGGCCCATCTGGCCAGCAGCGGCCGTACGACGAGGAACATCACGGCGGTGAAGACGAGCGCGTACCCGGCCGTGGTCAGGGCCTCCAGGGGCGAGTTGCTCTTCGTCACCGCCACCACCGCGGCCAGCAGGCACCAGGCGCTGACGTCGTCCACGGCCGCGCTGGCCATGGCGAGCGCGCCCACCCGGGTCCGGTACAGGCCCCGGTCGGTCAGGATGCGGGCCAGCACGGGGAACGCGGTGATGCTCATCGACACCGCGATGAACAGCACGAACGGCAGCTTCCCGGTCCCGGGCGGCGCGAAGTCGCCGTACATGCCGAGGGCCAGCAGCGTGCCCAGCAGGAGCGGCAGCGCGATCCCGGCCTGGGACACGGCGACGGCCGTTCTGCTGTTGCCGCGCAGGGACTTGAGGTCGAGTTCGAGTCCGACGAGGAACATGAACACGAGCAGGCCGATGTTCCCGAGCACGCCGATGTAGGGCAGCGCCGACTGCGGGAACAGCCACGTCTGGGCGCCGGGCCAGACCCAGCCCAGCAGGGACGGGCCGAACAGGATGCCGACGAGGATCTCGCCGACGACAGCGGGTTGCCCGAGCCGCTTGAGCAACTGGGCGCCGGCCCGGCAGGCGAGGATCACCACGGGCACGGCGACGAGCAGAGGGGTGAGCGGATCGGGGACGGCGGCAGCCATCGCGTTCTCCTATGCAGGGGGATGAGGTGACGCGCCCCGTCAGGGGCGCTGGGGGCACCCCCGGCCGAAGGCTGGGGGAGGAACTGCGCGACCGGCCACGACGGCGCTGCAGCCGTCCGACAACCGCACCCGGCAGGGCGATGCGCAGGAGGTGCCGCGATCCGTGGTGGACCGTCCACAGGTCCGATGTGGCTGATCGCGCAGTTCCTCCCCCAGCCTTCGGCCGGGGGTGCCCCCAGCGCCCCTTTCGGGGCGCTGCACTGGGCGGCGTCTTCAAGTCCCGTAGGGACGCGTCGCCTTGGCGTCGCGCAGCGCTGTCGCCCACCATGTGAGCTGGTCCAGCATCAGCTTGGCCGCGGACTCGGCCCCCTCCGGCTCCGCCGGAAACGTGCCGTCGGCGGAGTAGTGCTCCAGCACCCGCGGGAACGTCACGACGTCCTTCATCCCCACGCAGTGGAACTCGGCGAAGATCTGCCGCAGATGCTCGATCGCGCGCACCCCGCCGGCCATGCCGAGGCCGTAGCCGACGAACCCGACCGGCTTGGCCTCCCACTCGGTCTGGAAGCTGTCGATGAGGGTCTTCAGCGGTCCCGGGACGCTGCGGTTGTACTCCGGTACGACGACCACGTACGCCTCCGCCCCGCCCAGCCGGGGCCGCAGCGCCGCCGCCCGCGGGTCGGCCTCGTCGAGGCTCGCCGGCAGCAGGTGCTCGGCCACGTCGACGACGTCGAGGACCAGGTCGTCGCGGCGGGCGGCGACCCGCGCGAACCAGCCCGCGACGTCCGGCGCGAGCCGCCCGTCCCGGGCGGAGCCGACCAGCAGCGCCACCCGGACCGGCCGGGTGACCGGGCCGGCGGCGGTCACGGCCGGGCCGCCCGCACCCGCGCCGGTGCCTCGACCGGCGTCAGTGCGAGGAACTCGGTGGCCTCGACCCGGGAGAGGATCCGGCGGGTCAGGGCGGGCATCTTCGTCGTACCGTCGTCGGTGAAGACCACCGGCCCGGTGACCCGGATCCGGCGGCCGCGCGTGGTGATCTCGCAACCGCCCGCCGCCAGCACGTTCTTGACCCAGTCGGAGCCGGGCCCGTACGGCAGCGTGATGACGATGTCCGCGCCGCGCCGGAACAGCTTGACGGGCGTGGCGAACTCGCGCCCCGACTTACGGCCGCGGTGGTGGACCTTCCCGAAACCGGGCAGCCGGCTGAACAGCGGCCCGACGAAATGGTTGGCGAACCGCCTGTTGAAGCGGGCGACTTTCCTGTCGATCGGCATGTCTCACGTCCCTTGCTCCGTAGGGCACTTCGATGAGAAGGCCGCGCGGCCCGGCCCCCGCCGCCGTCAGCGGGGGCCGGGCCGCGCGGCCGGGCGCGGCTCAGGCCGCGGGCTTGCCCGCCGGAGTCAGCGGGCCGACCGGCCTGCCGCCGGACTGGAGGAACTTCTGCAGGGCGAAGTTGTCGACGATGCCCCAGCGTTCGGCGATCCGGTCGCCCTCGAAGCGGAACCAGATGATCGCCTGGTGCTGCACCTGGAGCCCGGTCGGCTGGATGCCGATGAACGGGCCGGTGTGGCGGCCGTGCATGACCCAGCGGATGGCGGCCTTGTCGCCCATCGCTATGAAGTCGAGGATCTCGTACTTGATGTCGCTGAACGCGGACTGCTGGATCCTGATGGTGTGCTTGAACGCCTCCGGGCCGCGCATCGAGTCGTCGTGGCTGCCGTGGTTGCGGAAGTCGGCGGTCAGGTAGCGGTCGGCGGCCGACAGGTCGCCCAGGTCCAGGCCCTCGTGGAAGACCTTCTCGATCAGTTCCTTCTGCTGGTCGGCGGTGAGCGTGGTCGGCATGGGTGCGTTCTCCTCTGCTGAAGTGGGCGGGTTGCCGCGGGTGTCGAGGGTCTGTCGGTCGACCTGGGTCACTCCCCTGGGCACGGCGCCGGT
This sequence comes from Streptomyces sp. NPDC047061, assembly GCF_040643955.1. NCBI lineage: Bacteria > Bacillati > Actinomycetota > Actinomycetes > Kitasatosporales > Streptomycetaceae > Streptomyces > Streptomyces sp. NPDC047061. The sequence goes on along the minus strand of NZ_JBEYVI010000009.1, from coordinate 211,136 downwards.
GGTCCACACGATCCGCAGCCGCAGCCGGTCGAAGCGCCAGCCGTCGGGGGTGCGCCGGGCCGTGCCGGTGAACCGGCCGCCGAGCTGGAAGTACTGGGTGGGGTCCGGCGGCAGCGGCGAGCCGTGGTGCACGTGGGAGGCGATCAGGCTCCAGCTCAGCTCGGCCAGGTCGCCGTCGACGTCGACCTGGGTCTCCGAGCCGTGGTGGTGGGTGCGGCCCCAGCGCGCCATGATCCCGGTGGTGAAGCCGGCCACCCCGGCGAGGCCCCGGTGGCTGCCCACCGGGAACGTCATCTCGACGTCCTCGGTGAACAGGGACCTCGCCCAGGTCTCGTCGAAGCCGCCCTCGTCGAGGCCGGCCAGGTAGCGCCCGGCGAGGTCCCGCAGGCTCAGCACGTCGGTGAGCCGGGCGAGTTCGGCCGTCATGACACCCGGCGCGCTTCGGTCCGGGCGTCCGTCGCGTAGATCACGACGTCGTCGGGGCCGTGCACGACGGCCTTGCCCTCGCCGGTGAGCGCGTCGCCGTCGTGCCGCGCGGCGATGTCGATCTGGATGTACGCGGCCCGGTGGCCGTTGGGGCTGATCTGGGTGACGTCGAGGTTGAAGTCCTCGCGCAGGGAGAACTCCAGCACGTCCTCGCCGGTGACGGTCCAGGCGCCGGTTCCGGTGCTCTTGCGCGTGGTGACCGAGAGCGAGCCGTCCGGGGCGAAGTCGACGGTGTACTCGTCCACCTCGCCGTCGTGGGTGACCGTACCCGTCCATTGACCGACGGGTGTCCAGGTGGAAACAGGCATGGACCACACTTCCTCAAGTCGGGGCGGAGGGAAAACAAAAAATCCGCGCCCCCGATGGGGACACGGATTTCGAGAAGGGTGCCACGGGCCCGAATGCAGAAGCCCGGGAGAAGCGCCGCCGCCGTCAGGGCATGGGGGCGCCGGAATGAGTGTGACACCCCTGTTCGGATGCGTCAACTTTCCTTTTGCTAAAGCGAGTTGATTGTCAGTCAACCGAAGCAGCCCCCGCGGCAGGGGGGTGGCCGCGGGGGCTGCTTCGCACCGGATCCCCGCACGGATCCGGTTTCTTGCGGGTGGTGGTCGGTGAATTCCGTGCGGCGGCGCGGAGTTACTCGAATTCACTCCGGTTACAGGGTCTCGCGCCGCTTATTCGGTCTCGCCCCTGCGGGCCAGTGCGAAGAGTTCGTCGAGGTCGTACTCGGCTCGTCGCGGGCCGCCGTGCCGGGTGAGTTTGCCGCGGCTCGCCCATTTCCGGATGGTCGCCTGGGTGACGCCCATCGCGAGGGCCGCCAGCTCCGTCGGGACCGTGCGCGGCTTCGACTTCGGCGTCGGCCGGCTCGGCTCGGTCACGCCGGTCGCCTCCCTCCCTCTCCCCTCGTCCGCCTCGTCCGCCTCGTGCCGCTCGCCCTCCTCGCCGGTCCGCATCAGGCCGCCTCCCGGATCCTGCTCGCGACCAGCAGCCACTGGCGCGGCGGCAGCGCGTGGCCGGCGTCACAGGTGACCTGGTCCGGCACCCGGTCGCCGCCGTCCGCCGGCAGGACGCCGTGGAGCGTCCCGGCGCACTCCGGCCTGGTGCACGGGCCGAGGGCGAACCGGCGCACCGGGCCCGGGCCGAACAGGTGGCGGAAGTCGGCGAGGAGTTCGGTGAGTTCCTCGTCGAGGTCGGCGCCCGCCGGGTGCCCCGCGAACCAGGACAGCTGTCCGCGCAGGAACCCGACCAGCGCGTCCACCCCGCGCCCTGCGGGCCGGGCGCCGGTGCGCTCGTCCACGACGAGCCGCGCCCACAGCGCCATCACCTCACTCGCCCGGGTCCGCAGGGCCAGCGCCCGTTCGTCGAGCACGATGCCGACGGTGGCGCGGCTGCCGCTCACCCGCTCCCGCAGTACCGGCGCCCCGGGCGCCAGCGCCTGGTCGCTCTCCCGGTACAGGTCGAGCAGGGTGCGCAGGCCGCCGTCCATGCGGTCCAGGCAGCGGACGCAGATCCGGCCGCAGCGCCTGCCGCAGTCGCGGCCGACGTGGTCGTCCGTGAGTCGCTCCGGCTCTACCATTCGGATCCCCCGAATCCTCGGTCCGTGTGGAACTGCGTCCAGTCTCACGGGGGCCGCCGGGCGCTTCAACGCACGGCGGTTCAGGGTTCCCACAATCCTCCGCAGCTCTGTCAGCGGAGTGTCAACCCTGTGTCAAGTGGCCGGATTTGAGCACTGTTACAAACAGACCTGTCTGATTGAGGATCAACCCGAACGTTCGCTCGTCGCGCATGTTTCCAGACAACCACCCCTGCAGCCTGGGAAGTTGGGATCCTGTGGAGATCACGAGGAGGTACGCCCTCACCGGGGTCCCCCCATGAAACAGGCATGGTTGTATGATTCTTTCCACCATTGGCACCGGTGCCCGCAGGCAGTGCATGTACCGGGCACACTGTTGGCAGGGAAGGCAGGTACGACCTGATGCAGGCGCGATCCGAGCAGACGCGTCAGGCTCTCGTCCACGCCACCGCCGAGCTCATCGCCGACGGCCGGCTCTCCGACGCGGGCCTGGTCAACATCTGCCGCCGGGCCGGGGTCAGCAGGGGGGCGCTCTACCACCACTTCTCCTCCACCACCGCCCTGACCGCCGCCGTGTACGAGGAGGCGAGACAGCGGGTGGAGGCGCTGACCGAGGAGGCCTTCGCGGGCCCGGTGGCGGACGCGCCCGAACGCTTCCTGTTCGCGCTCGGCGAGGCCATGCGCACCGAGAAGGTCGTCCGGGCGGGCATGCAGCTGGCCGCGGACGGTTCGGCCGGGCCGCCCCGGCTGCGCGACGACCTGCTGGCCGCGGTCCACGAGCGGGTCGCGGAGGCACAGCAGGAGGCCGAGGAGCCGGCCGAGGACCTCGCGGACCTGACCGTGGTGATGGCCGCGGGCATCGAGACCCTGGGGCACTCCGACCCGGGCTGGTGGGACGGCGAGATCACCCAGCGCCTGTGGCGGCTGCTGCGTCCGCTGTTCGACCGGGACCGGCCGGGACCGGCCGGCGGGCGCGGGATCTGAGCGAGACCCGTCACCCCTCGGGCGGCGTCGTGCGCAGCCGCCCGACCAGGCCCGGTGTGGCGAGGCCGGGCAGCAGGAACTTCCAGAAGACACTGGTGCGTTCGGGCAGGTCGGCGCGGCCCGTGTAGGCCTGGGACATGATCTGCAGGCCGGTGAAGGAGCCGACGATGAGCGAGGTGACCTCGCGCACGTCCACCCCCGGCAGGATCTCGTCCCGCTTCTCGGCTTCCTGGAGCAGCGTCAGGATGGTGTCCATGGACTGCTCGTAGGTGGTCTGCGGCGGGCAGTCGAACGACGTCTGCTCCGTGGTCAGCCGCACGCTCGCGCGCAGCACCGCGTCGTGCTGGAGGCGCCGGGCGAACTCCAGGGTCAGGTCGATCACCGACTGCAGCCGGACCGGCCGCTCGGGCACTTCGAGGGCCTCGGCGTGGGCCTGCACCAGGGCCAGCGCGATGGCTTCCTTGGAGGGGAAGTGGTGGTAGAGGGACCCCCGGGTGAGTCCGGTGCGGGCCAGGATCTCGTTGGTGCTGGCGGCGTCGTAGCCGCGCTCGTCGAAGACCTGGGCCGCCGCCTCCAGGATCGACCGCCGTGATCGCTTGCCGCGTTCCTGCTGAGCCATGCCAGATCCTTACGCTCTCCTACCGAATTCAACAGACTGGTCTGTATCGTAAGCCGCATGGAGGGCCTACGGTCAGTACCGCGGCGGGAGTTGTCAGAAAGCGGTTCCGGGGCCGGGCCCCGGAACCGGGCGTGACCTCGGAGAACGCGCCGGGGGCCTAGGGGCTGTCCGGCGGATCAAGTCGCAGGAAAGCGACAGCGACTGATCGGCCGAGGTGAGCGGGGTCTGGTGCGTCCAACTGCAAGGCGGAGGAGGGAGTCGACGCGGTGCGGGCACCTCCCGGCCGAAGGCTGGGGGACGTCGGGGACCGACGACAACGCCGCAGGTGGGCGTGCCAGACCCCGCGTCTGCGGCATGATCCGCCGGACAGCCCCTAGGGACCGCCGATCCGGAATCCGACCCCCCGGACCGTGACGATCCAGGCACTGGAGCCCAGTTTGCCGCGCAGGGTGCCCACATGGGTGTCGACCGTGCGGCCGCGCGGCGACCACGCGTCCTCCCACACCTGGGCCATGATCTGGCGGCGCGGGACCACCGTGCCGGGCTGCGAGGCCAGCAGGTGGAGGAGGTCGAACTCCTTGCGGGTCAGGTCGAGCGGCCGGCCGTCGAGGGTGGCCGCGCGGGCACCCGGGTCGATGCGCAGCGGCCCGTGGGCGACCACCCGGCCGGCGGCCGGGCCGGCCGCCGGCTGCACCCGCACCCGGCGCAGCACCGCCTCCATCCGGGCCAGCAACTCCCGGAACCCGTACGGCTTGACGAGGTAGTCGTCGGACCCCGCCTGCAGGCAGAGCACGCAGTCGAGCTCCGAGCCGCGCGCGGTGACGGCGATGATCGGCAGGTCGCTGACCGCCCGGATGCCCCGGCACACCTCGAGCCCGTCGAGGTCGGGCAGGTCCAGGTCGAGCAGTACCAGGTCGGCCTCGCGGTGGCCGCGCAGCGCCTGGGCGCCGGTGGTGGCGCCGTGCGTGGCGTAGCCGTGCCGGACCAGGCCCTGCCGGAGGGTGTCGGCGGCCCGCGGGTCGTTCTCGACGACCAGGACGTTCAGCGCTCCCGCCCGGGGCGCGCCGTACGCGGGGGCCGGGCGGGCCGGGTGACCGGCCGGGACGAGCGGGCCGTGCGAGCGGTGGCGCCGCGGCGACGGCGCCACGAGGTCCGCGTACTGGCGGTTCATCTGCTCCCCCTGAGGCACATCCACGTCATCTCGGACTGCGGGTTCACCACCCGACCGTACCAAACAGACTTGTCTGATTGTCAACCGCCAAGGTCGGGCGGCGCGGCGCCGAGGCCACCTCTCGCCGCCCCTACCGTGAGCTGCAATTTCGTCGGAATACCGGACAAGTGGGAGGCGATGCTCCGTTAAGTCGCCCCAAGGAAAGACTTGACCAAGGATCATGCACCTTCAACGAACCATACAACCTTGCACGTTTCCAGGTTGCATTACCGGCAAAGCGGTCACCTGACATCGATGGCAAGCCTCCAGGGCACCCCGACTCACCCAAGAAATCGCCTCGCCTCTTGCAGAACCGGACCGACCTGTCTGTATCTTGTGGTGCAGAACGTCGGCCACGGGGGGTGACAGCCGACGTACGGCCTGTTGCCCCCTCCTTTCCGTCACACCGACACAGGAGCGCTGCACATGCCGCACCTCACCGACCGGGCCATCGCCCCGAAGCCCCTGCTTCCCGGACTGACCACCACTGTGCCGCGTGAGTACGTCCACCGCGCGGCGGTCTCCGAAGTCCTGCTCACCGGCTGGGAGCGCGACGAGTCCCCGGGCGCCGACGGCTTCGACGGCTTCGTCGTCCGGGCCCAATGGCCGCGCAGCCACGCGCTGTTCGCGCCCGACGCGGGCTACCAGGACCCGATGCTGCTGATCGAGTCCGTCCGCCAGATCGGATCCCTGCTCGCCCACGCCGAGTTCGACGTCCCGTTCGGCCACCAGTTCCTCATGTCTGACATGTCCGTGACCGCCGAACCGGACCTGCTGGTCACGGACGCGGTCCCCACCGACGTCGAGATGCACACGGTCTGCCGGGACGTCGTCCGCCGCGGCGGCCGGCTGCGGGAGATGCGCTACGACGTCACCGTGGTGCGCGAGAACGGGGCCCGCGCCACCGCCTCGGCCGCGTTCCGCTGCATGAGCCCGGACGTGTACCGCAGGATGCGCGGAGAACGCCCCACCACCACCGACCGCACCCCGCCGCCGGCCCTCGACCCGGCCGTCGTGGGCCACGCCGGCACCCGGCACGTCGTCCTGTGCGAGCCGGCACCCGGCACGTACGACAGATGGGAACTGCGGGTCGACACAGCGCACCCGACCTACTTCGACCACCCGGTCGACCACATACCCGGCATGTTCCTCCTGGAGGCCGCCCGGCAGGCCGCGCACGCCCGCACCGGGGCGCCCTGCGCCCTGCTGCTCGGCATGCGCAGCGAGTTCACGCGGTACGCCGAACTGGACGCGCCCTGCTGGATCACGGCCGAGCCCGAGCCGTACGGCAGCAGCGGCGACCTGCTGGTACGGGTGTGCGGCAGCCAGCGGCAGGAGACCGTCTTCACCGCCGAACTCGTCCTGCGGCCCCGTGTCCGCTGACCCCGACCGTTCCCCGGGAGAGTCCCCGTGCCCGTCCTTCTCATCACCGGCGCGTCCGGGTTCGTCGGCACCCACGTGACGCGCGAGGCACAGCGCCGGCGGGCCGACCTCAGGCTCATGAGCCACCGCCGGTCGCTGCCCCGGTCCTGCTCCGGAGCGCGGACCGTGCACGCCGACCTCACCGACCCCGGCTCGCTGCGCGGGGTGTGCGACGGCGTCGACGCACTCCTGCACTGCGCGGCACAGATCGGCGGCAGCGCCACGGCCAACGAGGCGGTCAACGCGCGCGGCACGGCGGCGCTGGTCGCCGAGGCGCGGCGGGCCGGAGTGCGCCGGATCGTCCAGCTCAGCACGGCCTCGGTGTACGGCCGCGGCACCTTCCGCGGCGACCGGCCCGAGGAACTCACCCGCAATCCGGTCTCCGTCACCTCCCGGACCCGCGCGGTGGCGGAGGACACGGTCCTGGCGGCCGGCGGTGTGGTGATCAGGCCCCATCTGGTCTTCGGAGCGGGGGACATGTGGGTCGGCCCGAACCTGGCACGGCTGCTGCGGGCCCTGCCGGGGGTGGTGGCCGACTGGCCGTCGCTGGCGTCGGTGATCGGGGCGCCGGACCTGGCACGGCTGCTGGTCGCCACGGCGCTGGCCCCGGACGGCGTCCTGTCCTCGCGGGTGTACCACGCCGCGGATCCGACGCCGGTCACCGTCGGCAGCGCGCTGCGGGCGGTCGCCGACTGTGCCGGGATCACCTGGCCGCGTGACAACCTCACCGTCGAGGGGGCCAAGGCGATCCTCGCGGCCAAGGGGGTACCGCCGGCCGCGCTCGACATCCTCACGACGGACCACTTCTTCGAGGCCGACGCCCTCTGGGCGGATCTCGGTCAGTGTCCGGGGGGTGGCTTCGCCACGTGGTTCGGCCGTGCCGAACAGTGGTACCGCTCGACGCTTGTGACGAACTGAATCTCCGCCCGGCACCCGCTGCGCCCGGTACCGGGTCCGGTGGCCCCACCCACCGGACCCTTTTGCCGCCGCCCTGTCGAGGGGCGGCTTTTTTGTGCGGCTATTTGCTGTGCGCCGACGGGGGTGCCGGGGCGGGTTGTCGGGCGAGTGCCGGTGGGTGGGGGCTGATCGCGCAGTTCCCCGCGCCCCAAAAAAAGGGGGCGTTAAGGCGGCCGGTACTGTGACGCAATGCGTCTTCGTTGTGCTCTGATCGACGACTTTCAAGGGGTGGGCGGGGAGTTCGGCGACTGGGCCTCCCTCTCCGGGCAGGTCGAGGTCGTCTCCCTGCCGGACCATCTCGGCGGCGAGGACGAACTCGCGGCCGCCCTCGCCGACTTCGACATCGTCGTCACCCTGCGCGAGCGCGTCGGCTTTCCCGGGGCGCTGCTTCGGCGGCTGCCGCGGCTGCGGCTGCTCGTCGCCTCCGGGATGCGGAACAGCGTCATCGACTACGCCGCCGCCGAGGCGCTCGGGATCACGGTGTGCGGTACGGAGAGTTCCTCGGCCCCGCCGGTCGAGCTGACCTGGGCGCTGCTGCTGGGGCTGGCCCGGGGGCTGGTCCGGGAGAGCACGGCGCTGCGGGCCGGCGGGCCCTGGCAGTCCACCGTCGGTGCCGATCTGCACGGGCGCCGGCTCGGGCTGCTCGGGCTCGGGAAGATCGGCAGCAGGGTCGCGCAGGTCGGGCTCGCCTTCGGGATGCGGGTGAGCGCCTGGAGCCAGAACCTCACGAAGGAGCGTGCGGAGGAGGTCGGCGTCGACCTCGCGCCGAGCAAGGAGGACCTGCTCGCCACCAGCGACTTCGTCTCGGTCCACCTGGCGCTCGGCGACCGCACCCGGGGGCTGCTGGGCGCCGCCGAGCTCGCCCTCCTCAAGCCCACCGCCTACCTCGTCAACACCTCCCGCGCGGCGATCGTCGACCAGGACGCGCTGCTCGCCGCGCTGCACGAGGGCCGGATCGCCGGGGCCGGCGTCGACGTCTTCGACGTGGAGCCGCTCCCGGCCGACCACCCCCTGCGCACCGCGCCCCGCCTGCTGGCCACCCCGCACCTCGGCTATGTCTCCTACGCCAACTACACGACGTACTACGGCCAGGCCGTGGAGAACATCCGGTCCTTCCTGGCCGGTGCCCCGGTACGACAGCTGCCCTGACTCCGGCCCTTGGAGTGATCGTCCCGTGATCGGCGTGACCAGCCGCAGGTCGGGGCGTTGAACGGGGAGTGCGGTGGCTGGTCCGGCCGCCGCACTCCCCGAGCAACAAGAAGGAGAACGTGATGTCTCGCATCGCGAAGGCCGCTGCCGTCGCCCTCGGCACCGGCGCTGTGGTGATCGGCGGGGCCGGCCTGGCCCTGGCCGACGCGGGTGCCAACGCCGAGGCCGTCGGTTCGCCCGGCGTGCTGTCCGGCAACGTCATCCAGGTCCCGGTCAACATCCCGATCAACCTGTGCGGCAACACCGTCGACCTGGGCGGTCTGCTGAACCCCGCGTTCGGCAACACCTGCGTCAACGCCGGCGGCCACCACAAGGACGGCGACCACAAGGACGGCGACCACAAGGGCGGCGGCTACGGCCACTGAGCCACCCTCCGCGGAAGAGCCCCGGCGCACTGTGCACCGGGGCTCTTCCCGTGTCCGGGGGTGGGTCAGGGGGTCGGTCAGGCGTACCGGTAGATCCGGCTCACGTCCTCCAGGGACTGCGGGGTGACGTCCCACGGGGGCAGCTTCTCGCCCCGGGCGACGACCCGTTCGTGCTGCGGGTCGGTAACCCCGGGCGGCCGCGCCGGCAGGTAGCGCTGCCCGCGGTGCCGGGCCTGCCAGCGCTCCCACTGCAGGTCGATGAAGGCGTGGTGGAACCAGAAGACCGGGTCGTTGACGGAGGCGCCGCCGAGCATCGCCCCGCCGACCCAGCGGTGCACCCGGTTGTGGTTGTGCCAGGACGCGCTGCCGCCGCCGGTCCCCCAGCCCTCCAGCCGGTTGCGGAAGCCCCGGGTGACGGTCGAGTCCCAGGGCGGGACGTCGTACACCGGGTCGGCGAGCGCCCGGTCGAGTTCGGCCCGGGTGGGCAGGTCGATGGGGTCGCGGGCCCGGCCCAGGTCCCGGGTGAGGAACTCGCCGTCGGTGATGCCCTCCTTGATGGTCCAGTGCCCGCCCGTGTAGGCGAACGGACCGGTCATCACCTGCTGGTCGCGGGCCCGGCCGTTCCCGCCGAGCAGGTCCTTCGTCCAGGGGACGGAGGACCTCGTGCGGTCCCGGGTCCAGTCCCAGTACGGCACGGTCACCGACCCGTCCACCCGGCGCAGGGCACGCTCCAGGTCCAGCAGGAAGCGGCGGTGCCAGGGCAGGAAGGAGGGCGCCATGTGGGCGGTGCGCAGCCCGTCGTCGCCGTCGGAGGTGTAGTACTCGATGTGCATCCGCACGAACTCGTCGTACTCGCCCCGCCGTTTGACCTCCAGGAACGCCTTCACGAGCCGTTTGCGCTCGCCGACCGTCAACCGGCCGGCGTCCTTACGCACGTACGCCATGGTCTCCCCCCATGTGCAGGTGTCCCCCGCTCATCGGCCCCGGCGCCAGGTCGCGCAGCCGCTGCCCGGGCCCGATCTCGTCGACGGCCGCCCGGGTCGCCTCCAGCGGGGTCGGGTACGAGCTGTAGTGGTCGACCATGCTGAGCCAGGTGCCGTCGGCCCGCCGCATCAGGTGCAGCGGCCGGCCGTCCACGGTGACCTGCCACTCGCCCTGGCCGGCGGCCCGTCCCGCCGTCGGCACCAGGACCCCGTGGATACGGCGGCCCCGGTAGGTCTCGTCGAAGGACGCTCCGACCGGCCCGTCCGCCGAGGGCACCGGGCGGGAGGCGGCGACGACCGGCGCGAGCGCCGTGGCGGCCGCGGCGGCGAGCAGCCCCCGTGTGACCTCGCGGCGGGTCGGTCTGCCCGCCCCTGCTCTGCCCGGCTCCGCGCCCACCGCCACACCACCGAATCCGACGACCATGCTCACTCCTCGTACGGTTCACCGTTCGCTGTCGGTACCGGTAACCGCCCGAGGGGCCGCCCGGTCACCGCCGGGCCGCCATCCGGTGCACGGGCGGGCCGAAACGGCCGTCCCGCGAGGGGAGTTACAGACCGGGGCCGGCGCCCAGGTCGCCGCCGGCGACGGTCTGGACGACCGGGGCGAGCACACCCGCCCTGGGGAGCTGCAGGCCGGGCAGGCCGAAGTTCTTCGGGTCGGGCGCGGTGAGCGGGGCCTCCACCGACAGGCCGGGGGCGAGGGTGCGCAGGTCGCCGGCGGGGGCGTCGACGCCGACGTGGTCGAAGTCGTCGCCGAGGACGTGCGGGAGTGGGGCGCGCAGGCCGAGGCCGGGCAGTCCGCCGCTGATCGGCAGCTGGGGCAGGGCGCGGTCCGGGAGCAGCCGGCCCTCGACGTAGCGCGGCCCGTCGGGGGCGCCGGGCATCAGCAGCGGCAGCTCCATGCCGAGCCTGGGCACCTCCGTGTTGAGGGACTTCTCGACGCCGTCCAACGGCACGGGGACGGGGACCGTACCGGCCGCCGCGGCGGGCACGGCGGCGGCGCCCACGGCTGCCACGGCGGCCGCGACTCCCGTCACTGCGGCGGCAAGGGTTCCTCGGGTGGTCGGCTTCATCTCAGGCACGGGCCCTTTCAGGATGCGGGGGGAGCGACGTCCGTACCGGGTAACGAGCCTGAAAACGGCATCAGTTCACAATTCGCCCGGGTGCAGCATTTGTCGGCTGGTCACTCATCGGTTCGTCACTCATCCGCTCGTCCGGAAGTCGGCTGGTCCTGAAGTCGGCTCGTCCGGAAGTCGGCTGGTCAGCTCGTCCAGAAGTCCCACCAGCGGGTCAGGACCAGCATGCCGACGATCCCGATGTGCAGCAGCGGGAGCACCCAGGTGAACTCGCCGAGGAACGCGCGCAGCCACTGCGGCGCGGGCAGGAACCCCCGGCGTACGACGTGCGAGGTGACGTACCAGAACAGGAGGATGGTGGCGACCCAGGCCAGGCAGCACCACAGGCACAGCGCGTTGATCCGGTACAGCGACTCGAACTGCAGCCAGGACACGAAGCCGACGCCGAACAGGCAGCCGGCGTCGAAGGTCAGCCAGTACCAGGCGGGAAACCGGGCGCCGGCCAGCAGGCCCATGCCGGCGCAGATCACGATGCCGTAGGCCACCAGGCCCAGCATCGGGTTGGGGAACCCGAACGCCGAGGCCTGGTCGCTCTTCATCACGCTGCCGCAGGACACCACCGGGTTGAGGCTGCACCCGGGCACGAAGTGCGGGTTCTCCAGGAGCTTGAACTTGTCCAGGGTGATGACCCAGGAGGCCAGCAGCCCGGCCGCCCCCACGATCACCGTCAGCAGCGCGAACCCCCGCCCGGCACCCGCGGCCCTGACCATCAGCCGCGCAGCCTGCGGGCCGGCAGCACGACGTGCGCGGCGGCCGTCAGGGTCTCCTCGGCCCCGGCGAAGTCCCTCAGCGCCTCGGGGGTGACGGGTTTGCCGGGCTCACCCTCGGGCCACGGGCGGGTGGTGAACACCAGGTAGGCGTAGCCGCGTGCGCCGACCGCGGCGAGCCACTCGGCGGGCGCGGGGCACTGGGCGTTGAGGGGGGCCAGGTTGAGGACGGCCTGGCCGGCCTCGACAAGCAGGGTGACGGGCAGGCTGGGCCGGGCGGTGCCGTCGACGACGTCGCCGCCGACCGGCAGCCCGTTGTTGGCGAGCAGCGCCTCGACCGCGGCCGAGGTGGCCTCCGGGCCGCCTTCGGCGTCGCCGAGGGAGTAGGCCAGCAGGTACGGCATGTCGCTGCCGTCGGGCGCCTCGCCGCTCCAGGCCAGCACGACGAGGGTGCCGAGGTCGGCGACGCGGAAGGGGCGGGTCTCGCTTGGGGTTGAGGTCACCGCGCGACCGTATCGCCGGGCCGCCGGGCGGCCGGGCGTCCGCTCACCCGACCGGCGGACGCCCGCGGGGCTCCGCCACACGAACGAGGGACACCCCTCGATATCACTCGAACGGTGTCCCTCGGACGGCCGCCGGAGATCCCCGGTCGGCGTCGCTCAGCCCTGCAGGGGCAGTCCGCCCAGCAGCGGGTTGTGCTGGTTGAGGCTGCCGGCCGCGCCCTTGACCGTGCTGAGCACGGAGTTCTTGTTCTCGGTGTCGAGCGCGTTCGACTGGTGCTGCAGCGGCATCGCCTGGTCCAGGTCCAGGGGGCCCTTGGTCAGCGTGTTCACGGCGCCGTTGAGGCTGGTGGGGGTGAGGTCGGCGGTGTTGTAGGCGAACGCGGGCGCGGCGACGCCGGCGAGAGCCACGGAACCGGCAACGACGGCGACGGCCTTCAGGGACTTCATCGTGTTCCTTCCTTTCCTTCCTTCGGCGACTTTCGGCGTGCCTAACGATGTCCTGGCGGGCCGGAAACCCCGTGCACGGAAGACATATGAGATCAAAGTCCTGAAAAGGCCTGCTCGGAGGACCCGGTCAGGACGGAGGCAGCGACAGCGGCGTGGTCGCCGCGAGGCCGGGCAGCGCGGGGAGGCCGGCGAGGTCGGGTGCGGGCAGGCCGCCGCCGAGCAGGAGCGCGGCGAGGTAGTCGACCAGGCCGGTCAGGACGGCGGTGACGGCGGGGGCGACCTGGCCGGCGTCGCCGGAGGTGACGGCCTTGACCAGGTTGTCGACCGCGGTCTGCAGGGCCTTCAGGGCGTCCCCGGCCAGGTCCTTGGCCGCGGGGGCGTCGCCGAGCCCCTTGGCCTGGGCCGCCGCCGCGGCGGCGGCCGCGGCCGACAGCGCCGGGGCGCTCGGCAGCGCCGGGGTCGAGGGCAGGGCGGGGGCCGGGGCCGCCGCGGTGAGCCGGGCGATCGCCGTCCTGGCCGCGTCGGCGAGCCGGGTGGCCCGGTCGGGGGCCAACTGGCCGTTGTCCGCCTCGAGGGCGGCGGCGAGCAGGTCGGTGACCGGCTTGAGCACGGCGGCGAGGCCGCCGAGCGACCTGGTCCGGCCGAGGAGCGCGTCAGCCCCGGGGACGGGCGCCTGCGACATCGCACGGGTGCGCTCGCGGGCCGGGTCGGCGGCCACGGCCGCCGGGCCGGTGACCCCGGCCAGAAGGGCGGCGCAGAGCGCGGTGGACGCGAGACGCCGTGCGGGCAGAGCGCGCATGGGTGTTCCTTTCGGTGTGCGTCGGATCCTGCTGCCCACCGTGAAATCACCTGTGATGGCCCGCAACCGCTCGTCCGCGCACCGCCGCCCGTCCGGGGAACGCCCGTACGGACGCAGGCCGGCCGCCCGTCCGCGGGGTGCGCGGGCGGGCGGCCGGCCGAAAGGGAACAGCCCCTGCGTCAGTCGTTGACGCAGGTGTTGCCGAACGCGGGGTTCAGCAGGCCGATCACGTTGATCGTGTTTCCGCAGACGTTGATCGGCACGTGGATCGGAACCTGGATCACGTTGCCGGACAGCACGCCCGGGGAGTGCGCGGCGACGCCGTTCGCGCCGCTGTCGGCGGCAGCCACACCGGCGCCGCCGGCGACGGCCGCGACGGCGGCGGTGGACAGGACCAGGCCCTTCGCGATACGCGACATGGAGAGATGCTCCTTGGGGTCGAAACAAACATCCGGGCGGATGCCCAGCGCTGTGTCAACGCGTGGCACCGGCCCGGGTTGTGCCGCCAAAGGAGTGATCTCCACGGAGCCCTCCTTCACCAATCCGACACACTTGACCGGTTTCGCCGGATTATTACGGATAGAGACTAGAGTTGCGCATCTCCCGACTTGCCCGTATTGCCATCACATCGCACTCTTTCTCCCACTCCCCGAAAGGGCGAAGCCGGTCATGCGCAATCCTCTCGGCCCGCCGCTGCTGCGCCGCGCGTCGGTCGGCGCACTCGCCCTCGCCGCGATCTGGGCACCGGGCACCGCCGCCCGGGCGACCGCCCCGCCCGCCCCGGAGTCCGCGCGCATCCCGTTCGCCGAGCGCTACCACGCGGTACAGCACGGCGGTTTCGCCCGCGCGGCCAACACGTCCGTCAGCTGCCGCACCAAGGCCACCGTCCCGGCCGAGCCGCCCTGCCCGGCCGCCCGGGAGGGCCAAGTCCCGGCGGTGAACGGGAACTTCGACATGTTCTACGTCGACGTCGACAGCGACCCCGACACCTACAACTCCTCCCGCGCCGAGCTCCGGCTGCCGGCGGGCTCCCGGGTGACGTACGCGCGGCTGTACTGGGGCGGCAACCTGCTGGCCGGCGAGCAGAAACCGGCGCGGGACGACGGGCGGGTGCTGATCGCCGAACCCGGCGGCTCCTACAAGGAGTTGCTCGCCGACACCGTGGTGGGCCACCGGGTGGCCGGCGGCGCGGACGCCTTCCAGGCCTCGGCCGACGTCACCCGCCTGGTCCGGTCGAGCGGCTCCGGGCTGTGGACGGTCGGCCAGGTGAACGTGGCGATGGGGAAGTCCCGGTCCGGCGCCTGGGGCGGCTGGACGCTGGTCGTGGCGTACGAGGACCCGGCGCAACCGCGGCGCACGCTCTCCCTCCAGGACGGCTTCGACACGCTGGACCGACCGGCCGAGATTCGGCTGAACGGGCTACACGCCCCGCGTGGCGCCGGAGGTCAGGTGGGTCTGGTGGCCTACAACGGCGACCGGGGCGGTACCGGCGACTCGCTCACCTACACCACCGCCGGCCACGCACCCGTCCCCCTCCAGGACTCCGCGGACCCGGCCGACGACGTACTCAACTCCACGATCAACGAACCCGGCCCGGTACGCGCCCGGCGTGAGCCCGCGTACGTCAACACGCTCGGCTACGACTCGGATGTGTTCGATCTAGGTACTGGTCTCGCCCAGGGCGGTGACCAGCTGACCTTCAGGCTCGTTTCCCAGCGCGACGCGGCGTGGGCGGGCGCGCTCTTCGCCGCTGTGGACGCGCCGTAGTGCGGCGCGTTCCGGCCCGCAGTCCCGAGCGCCCCCCGTGAGCGAGGAAATCCGCGTATGCACCGATCAGCAACCGACCCTCGGCCGCGGGTCCTCCATCTGACGCAACCCGTCGGGGGCGGAGTGGCCCGGGTCGTCCTGGACCTGACGAAGGCCCAGCTCACGGCCGGTCTGCGGGTCACGGTGGCCTGCCCCGGCGGAGAACTGGCCGAAGGCGCGCGGGCCCTGGGCGCCGAGGTGCGCGGGTGGCGCGCCGACCGCTCCCCGGGCGCCGGTCTCCCGGACGAGGTCCGACGCCTCACCCGGCTGCTCGACGAGGTACGGCCCGCACTGGTGCACGCGCACAGCGCGAAGGCGGGGCTCGCCGGCCGGCTCGCCGTACGCGGCCGCGTCCCGACCCTGTTCCAGCCGCACGCCTGGTCCTTCGAGGCGGTCGGCGGTGCCACCGCCGCGCTGGCACTGCGGTGGGAACGGTGGGGCGCGCGCTGGGCGCACCGGGTGGTGTGCGTCAGCGAGGCCGAGCGCGCGACCGGCGTACGTGCCGGAATCCGCGCCCGCTACACCGTCGTACCGAACGGCATCGACACCGGGCACTTCACCCCGGGCAACCGCCCCGCAGCGGCTCCCCTGGTCGTCTGTGTCGGGCGGCTGTGCCGGCAGAAGGGCCAGGACGTGCTGCTGCGGGCCTGGCCCGAGGTACTGCGCCGGGTACCGGACGCCCGGCTGGCCCTGGTCGGCGACGGGCCCGACGAGGCCGCGCTGCGCCGGCTCGCCCCCGCCTCGGTCGAGTTCGCGGGCGCCGTCACGGACGTCCGCCCCTGGTACCGGGCCGCCGACCTGGTGGTGCTGCCCTCCCGCTGGGAGGGCATGGCCCTGGCCCCGCTGGAGGCGCTGGCCTGCGGGCGGCCGGTGCTGGTCACCGATGTCGACGGCGCCCGCGAGAGCCTGCCGCCCGGCCACGCGGCGCACTGCCTGGTCCCGCCGGGGCGGCCGGGCGCGCTCGCCGGGGCCGTCGCCGCGCTGCTCCTGGACCCGGAGCTGCGCGCGTCGCTCGGCGGCCAGGGGCGCCGGCACGTCCTGTCCACGCACGATGTGCGGCGCACGGCGGAGGCGGTCGCGGAGCTGTACCGCGAACTCCTCGGCGGGCGGCCGCTGGTGTCCTTCGAGTGCAGGGAGTCCATCCACTCGTGACCGCGGAAAGCACCGTCCCCTCCCCCGGGCCGCAGCCCCGGGACCACGGACTCGCGCCTGTCTCGGTCCTGCCGCCGCGCACGGCCGGCGGCTTCCGGTTCCCGCTGCGGCGGCCGCCCGCGCGGCCCGCCTCCCCGATGCCGCTGCTCGCCGCCGACCTGTGCGCCGCGCTGCTCGGCGCGGCCGTGCTCGACGAGACCGTCCACCGGCCCGTCCTGGTCGGCCTGCTGCTGGCCGGCGCGATACTGCTGCGCCCGCAGACCATCCGGCGGATGACCGGGATCCTCGACGAACTCCCCGTCGTCTGCGGCCGGATCGCCGTCGTCTGGCTGGGCCTGGCCGCGGCCGTCGCCGCCTGGGACCCGGACCGGGCGCTGACCGGCCGCGCCCTGCTGCTCGGCTTCGCCCTGCACGCGGCGACGGCCGCCGCCGGCCGCGGCCTGGTGCACTGGCGGCGGCGCCTCGCCCTGCTGCGCCGGCCGCGCGCCGCCCTGGTCGTCGGCCCGGCCGCCACCGCCCAGCGGGTCGCCGCCGCCGTGCTGCGCCACCCCGGCTGCGGGGTGCGCCCGGTGGGCGTCGTCGCCGACCACCCCGAGGGCCCCGAGGGCCTGCCCGTGCTGACCACCGGCGAGGAGGTCGAGCGGGCCCTCATCCAGAACGGGGTCCGGGCCGTCCTCACCGTCCACCCCGCCGTCCGCACCGAACAGGGCCCGCTGCTGCGGGCGCTGGCCGAGTCGGGCTGCGTGGTGTGGGAGGTCGACGCGGACTCACCGGCGTACGAGATGCGCGACCAGCTCGCCGGGTTCTCCTGCCGCCGCCTGGAGATGGGCTCGCGGCGGCGCGGCACCGTCGGCAAGCGGATCCTCGACATCGCCGTCTCCGGAGCGGCACTGGTGCTGGCCGGCCCGCTGCTGCTGGTGTGCGCGGCGGTGCTCCGCCTCACCGACGGACCCGGCGTCGTCTTCCGGCAGGAGCGCATCGGCAAGGGCGGCCGCCCCTTCACCCTGCTGAAGCTGCGCACCCACCGCCCGGTCGACGAGCACGAGGCCGCCACCCGGTGGAGCGTGGCCGGCGAGGTCCAGATGAGCCGCTTCTGCCGCTTCCTGCGCCAGACCTCGCTCGACGAGCTGCTCCAGCTGTGGAACGTGCTCTGGGGCGACATGAGCCTGGTCGGCCCGCGCCCCGAACGACCGTACTTCGTCGGCCAGTTCAGCCAGGCCTACCCGGGCTACGCGGCCCGCCACCGCATGCAGACCGGCATCACCGGGCTCGCCCAGATCCACGGGCTGCGCGGCGACACCTCCATCGAGGACCGGGCCCGCTTCGACAACGCCTACATCGACAACTGGTCGCTGTGGCAGGACGTCTGCATCCTGCTGCGCACCGCGGCCTCGCTCGTGCGCTCGACGGGGAGCTGAGGATGAGCTTCGCACTGTCACCGGCCAGGCCGCTGCGGCTGCCGCCGGTGCTGGCCGCGGTCGCGGTCCTCGCGGTCCTCGCACTGCCGCTCGCCCCGGGCGGCGGGGAGGGCGGCGCGGGGCCCGCCGACGCGGTGTCCGCCCTTGTGGTGCTGTACGCCGCGCTGCGCACGCTGCGGGCGCGGCGGCGACCGCTGTCCGCCACCGCCGTGGCGGTGCTCGGCATGCCGGTCGTGGGGCTGGCCGTCGCCGCGATGGGCGCGGCCTCGCCGGGCGCCGGGCTGACCGGCCTCGGCCGCTACCTCCAGGTGTTCGTCCTGGTCCCCGCCGCCGTCGTGCTGCTGGTCCGGGACCGCGCCGACTTCCGGCTCCTCGCCTGGTCGTTCGTGGGGCTCGCGGTCTGGCAGGGCGCGGTCGGGGTGCACCAGTACGTCACCGGGACCGGGGCGTCGTACCAGGGCGAGGAGATCCGCGCGGTCGGCACGTTCGGGCCGCAGGACGTGATGGGCATGGCGACGGTGGTGTCCTTCGGCCTCGTGTGCGCGCTCGGGCTGACGCTCGGGCGGGCGCCGGTACGGCAGCGGGTGGCGGCGGGCGCGTGCGCGCTCGGGCTGCTGCTGCCGCTGGCCGTGTCCTTCAGCCGGGGCGCCTGGATCGCGACCGTCCTGACCTGCGGTGTGCAGCTCGTCCTGGCCGGGCTGCGGCGGGCGCTGAAGGTGGCGGCGGTCGCGGCCGCGGCCGGTGTGGTGCTGGTGGGCGGCTTCGGGGTCGGTACGGCGATGCTGCAGGAGCGGATCAGCAGCATCGGGCAGGTCACGGACGCGCCGGACCAGTCGGTGGTCGACCGGTACACGCTGTGGGCGGCGGCGACGGGGATCTGGCGGGAGCACCCGGTGACCGGCGTCGGCCTGAAGAACTTCCCGGCGTACCGGGACGCGCACGCCTCGCTGGCGCTGTCGTCCGGGAGCGACACGGAGGGCGCGGGGACCGCGTACCGGAAGCAGCCGCTGCTGTCTCCGCACGACATGTATCTGCTGGTGCTCAGCGAGCAGGGGCTGCTCGGTCTGCTGGCGCTGGCGGGCAGCTGGCTGGCGCTGCTGGCGTGCGGGCTGCGGGGGCTGTGGCGGGTGCGGGGCGGTGACGGCCTCGACTGTGCGCTGGTGGGGTGCGGATTGCTGATCTGGCAGCTCGTCGACTTCGCGTACGGCGACATCGGGGGGCCGTCGACCGTGCTCACGGCGGTGGTGTTCGGGGTGGTGGCGTGGTGGGCGTTGGTGGGGGCGGAGCGTGCGGGATGACTGCGGCGCCGGGGGTGGAAGGGCCGGATGTCGACTCCGGGTCGGTGGGGGCTGATCGCGGCCACGCGGCGGAGCCGCACATGTCACAGCCCCGCGCCCCCAGACAGGACACTGCCGGCGCCGGAGTCGAAGGGGCACCCCCCACTCGTGGAGTCCTCGCCAAGGCCGCTCTCGTCACCGCCGTCTTCTCCGTGGCGGGGGCACTGCTCGGGCTCATCCGGGATCAGTCCCTCGCGCGGCTCTTCGGGGCCGGGCGGGACACCGATGCGTTTCTCGTCGCGTGGACCGTTCCCGAGTTCGCCGCGACGCTGCTCATCGAGGACGGGTTGGCCTTCGCGCTCGTTCCCGCGTTCAGCATGGCCCTCGCGCGCAGGGCGCAGGGGGCGCCCGGCGACCCCGTACGGGCCCTCGTCGCCGGGACGCTGCCCAGGCTGAGCCTCGCCTTCGCCGCCGTCGGCGCCCTGCTCATCGGCGGTGCCCCGCAGCTCGTCGAGGTGCTCGCGCCCGGTCTGCGCGATCCCGCGCTCGCCGTCGGCTGCACCCGGCTCACCGCCACCTGTGTGCTGACCTTCGGGCTGGCCGGGTACTGCAGCGCCGCCCTGCGCGCGCACCGGAGCTTCCTCGCGCCGGCCGCGATCTACGTCGCCTACAACGCCGGCATCATCGTGGCGATGTTCGCGCTCGGCGGCCGCTGGGGCGTCCGGTCGGCCGCGTTCGGGGTGGCGGCCGGGGGCGCCCTGATGGTCGTCGTGCAGCTGCCCGCGCTGCTGCGGCGGCTGCGGCACCGGCCGAAGACGCGGGAGAGCGCGGCCGTCGCCGAGGAACGGCCGCTGAACGTGGCGCTGATGGCCACCGTGCTGCTGTTCGCGCTGTGCCGGCAGTCGCAGGTGCTGATCGAGCGGTTCCTCGCCTCGCACCTGCACTCCGGGGCCATCTCGCACCTGAACTACGCGCAGAAGGTCGCGCAGATCCCGATGACGATGTCGATGATGCTGTGCACGGTCACCTTCCCGGTGGTGGCCCGGGCGCTGGCCGAGGGCGACACCGAGCGGGCCCGGAGCCGGGTGGAGCGGGATCTCTCGGTGGCCGCGAGCGTGGTGCTGCTCGGCACCGCCGTGGTCGTGGCCTGTGCGCCCCAGCTCATCCGACTGCTGTTCCAGCGCGGGGCGTTCACCGCCGCGGACACCGCCGCCACGGCCGGGGTGATGCGGGTCTACGCGCTCGGGCTGCTCGGGCAGACCCTGGTCGGCGTGCTGGTCCGCTCCTACTTCTCGGCGGGCCGCGCCACCTGGTACCCGGTGGGCGCCATGGCCGCCGGGATCGTGGTGACCTCCTGGATCGGCGCCCTGACCGTGGGCCCGTACGGCGTCACCGGCATCGCCGCCGCCAACGCCACCGGCATCACCGCCACCGCCGTGTTCCTGCTGGCCGGCATGGGCCCGCGCAGCGTCCCGATCCGCACCCGGCGGGTGCTGGTCGAGCTGAGCCGGCCGGTGCGGGCGGCCGTGGTCGCGGCGGCCGTCGGGATCTTCGTCGCCGCGCGTCCGGCGGACCCGTTCGCCGGTCTGGCCGCCGGTGCCACGGCCGTCACCGTCGTCTTCGTCCTGCTCGGCTGGGCCCTGGACGCCCAGGGCTTCGCACCCGCACTCCGTTCCGTAGCCACCGTCACCCGAAGGCTCGCGCATGCCGTCTTCCATTGAGTCCACCAAGTCCACCGAGTCCACCGAGTCCGGCGAGAAGGCCGAGAAGGCCGGACACGTCACCGGCCCCGTCCCCTGGGTCGCCATGTACCACTCCGTGGGCGACTGTTCCGACGATCCGTACCGCATCACCGTCACCCCCGAGCGCCTGGAGAGACAGCTGGGCTGGCTGCGCCGGCGGGGGCTGCGCGGGGTGTCGGTCGCCGAACTGCTCGCCGCCCGGGCCCGCGGCGAGGGGCGCCGGCTGGTGGGGCTGACCTTCGACGACGGGTACGCCGACTTCCTCGACCACGCGCTGCCCGTCCTCGACCGCTGGGGCTGCGGCGCCACCCTCTTCGTGCTGCCGGGGCGGCTCGGCGGCGACAACGCCTGGGACCCGCTGGGCCCGCGCAAGCCGCTGCTCACCGCCGACGGCATCCGGCGGGCGGCCAGGGGCGGTGTGGAGATCGGTTCGCACGGGCTCACCCACGTCGACCTGACGAAGGCCGACGAGACGACCTTGCGGGCCGAGGTAGCCGACAGCCGGGCGCAGTTGGAGGAGCTGGTCCAGGCCCCCGTCGGCGGCTTCTGCTACCCCTACGGCACCGTCGACCAGCGGGCCGTCGACGCCGTACGGGACGCCGGGTACGGGTACGCCTGCGCCATCGACCCCGGGCCGCTGAACGGGCCGCACGCCCTGCCCCGCGTGCACGTCGGGCAGAACGACAACGCCCCGCGCCTCTTCCTGAAGTACCGGCTGCACCGGCTGCGCCGCCGTCCCGTCGAGGGGCTGTGAGATGAAGGCCCTCCACGTCATCACGGGCCTCGGGGTCGGCGGTGCGGAGCAGCAACTGCGGCTGCTGCTGCGGCACCTGCCGGTCTCCTGCGACGTCGTCACGCTCACCAACCCGGGGTCGGTCGCGGACGGGCTGGCCGCGGACGGGGTGCGGGTGGTCCACCTCGGGATGGCCGGGAACCGGGACCTGTCCGCGCTGCCGCGGCTAGTCCGGCTGATCCGCCGGGGCCGCTACGACCTCGTCCACACCCACCTCTACCGGGCCTGCCTCTACGGCCGGATCGCCGCGCGCCTCGCGGGGGTCCGGGCCGTCGTCGCCACCGAGCACTCGCTCGGCGACTCGCAGCTGGAGGGACGTGAACTGACCTCGGGGGTAAGGGCGTTGTACCTGGCCGGTGAGCGGCTCGGGCGGTCCACGGTGGCCGTCTCGCCGACCGTCGCCGAGCGGCTGCGCCGGTGGGGGGTGCCGGGGCCGCGGATCGAGGTCGTCCCCAACGGCATCGACATGGAGCGGTTCCGCTTCGACCCCGCCCGGCGGCAGCGCGTCCGCGACCGCCTCGGCATCCCGGGGGACGCGTGGGTCGTCGGTGCCGTCGGACGGCTCGCGCCCGGCAAACGGTTCGGCGTCCTGATCGAGGCTCTGGCCCGACTGCCCTCCGACTCGCGGCTGCTGCTGGTGGGCGGCGGCCCGGAGGAGGACGCACTGCGGCGCACCGCCCGGGACGCCGGGGTCGCCGACCGGGTGCTGTTCGCCGGTGAGCGGCCCTACGCCTCAGACAGCGACCAGGACCCCGACCTGCCCGCCCTCACCGCCGCCATGGACGTGTTCGCCTCACCCTGCACCGAGGAGGCGTTCGGGCTCGCGGTCGTCGAGGCGCTGGCCGCCGGGCTGCCCGTGCTCTACAGCTCCTGCCCGGCGATCGAGGACCTGCCGCCCGCCGCCGCCCCGGGCGCCCGCCGCGTCGAGGGCGGTGCGGACGCCTACGCCGGGGCGCTGGCCGCCGCCCGCGCCGCCGGACCCGGCCCGCGCGGCGCACCGGACGCCGCCCGTCACTACTGCATCACCCGCAGCGCCGCCCAGCTCATGGACGTCTACGCGGCCGCACTCGCCACCACACCCCAGGGAGCCAGTACGCCATGACCGAGAACCCCATCCGAGCGCCGCGCCCGTTCGCCCGCGCGGTCCCGCCCTGGTCGCTGCTGGCGGCCGGGGTCATCGCGGGCGGGCTGCTGGGCGGCGCCTACGGCGTGCTGACGCCGCGCAGCTACTCGGCGACCAGCTATGTCGTCGCCGTGCCCGCCGACAAGACCGACACCGCCTCCGCGCAGGGGTTCGCGCAGGCCTACGGCCGGGTCGCCACCCAGCTCGCGGTGCTCGACGACGCGCAGATGTGGGCCGGGGTACCGGTGAGGACGCTGCAGAACAGCGTGCAGACGGAGACCTCGCCGGACGCGCCGATGATCGCCGTCTCGGCCACCTCGCCGCACGCCCTCCAGGCCACCGACATGGCGAACGCGGTGGCCCGCTCGCTCATCCGGCACGCCAACGAAACCAAGGGCGACACGAACGTCGAACTCCTCCAGTTCTCCCGGGCGTTGAAGCCGGCCGCGCCCGCCTCGGCGTCCCCGAAGGTGACCGGTCTGGTGGGCGCGAGCGCGGGCGGGCTGCTGGGCGGCCTGGTGCTCCTTGTCCGCCCCCGGCGCCGCCCGGAAGACACTGCCGTGCAGGCCTCGGTGCCCGGTCCGGCCGTCGCCGCCGACGTACACGGACAGCTGTGACGACGACGGCCCACCCGACGCTGGCCGCGTACAGCACCGAACTCGTCACCGACGAGGCCGCCTTCGCCGGGCTGGCCCCGGCCTGGGGCCGCCTCTACCGGCGGTGCGGCACCGCCACCCCGTTCCAGAGCCACGCCTGGCTGCACTCCTGGTGGCGCTCGTACGGGATCCCCGGCCGGCTCCGCCTCGTCCTGGTGCGCTACGGCGGTGAACTGGTCGGTGCGGCCCCCTTGATGCTGGTGCACCGCCCGCTGCCCGCACTGGTACCGCTCGGCGGGGCGATCTCGGACTACGCGGACGTGCTGCTCGCCGACGCCGACGACGGCCGGGTGGCGGGCGCGCTCACCCGGGAGCTGGCGGAGGCGGCCCGGACGGCGCTGATCGACTTCCGCGAGGTGCGGCCCGGCGCCGCGGCGGAGCGGGTCTACGAGCGCTGGCACGGGCCGCGCCGGAAGGTGTCCGACTCACTGTGCCTGGAGCTGCCGGCCGTGTCGATGGACGAGCTGGTCGGCCGGCTGCCCTCGAACAAGGCCCAGCAGCGGGTCCGTGCCAAGCTGCGCAAGCTGGGCTCGCTCGGGGTGCGCCGGGACGCCGTACCGCCCGACGGGGTGGACGCGGCGCTGCGCCGCCTCCTCGATCTGCACCGGCTGCAGTGGCAGGGACGGAAGGTGACCACCGAGCACCTCCAGTCCCGGTTCCAGGAGCATCTGGTGCGCTCGGTGGGGCCGATGGTGCGGTCCGGGGACGCGGTGGTCACCGAGTTCCGGCTCGACGACGAGGTGGTCGCCGTCGACCTGACCCTGCTGTCGCCGAGCCTCGCCGGCGGCTACCTGTACGGGGCGCATCCCCGGCTGCGGGAGCGCAAGGCGGACGTCGCGGTGATGCTCCTGGACGCCTGCACCCAGCACACCGGTACCGGCGAGCGGGGCGCGCTGAGCCTGCTGCGCGGCGACGAGCCGTACAAACACCACTGGCGGCCCCGGCCGGTCGTCAACCAGCGGCTGCTGCTGGCCCGGCGGCGCACCGCCCCGCTGCTGACGGCGGCGCTGTGCGACGCCGCCGCCCGGCAGCGGATCAAGGAGGTGCGGTACCGATGGAAGGAACGCCGGCAGGACTAGGGGGTGCCCGGCGTGCGCGACCACCAGTCGAGGCGGATGCAGAGCTTCCCGCCGAGCCAGTACTCGACCCAGGCGCCCAGGTCCATCGGCGTGCAGTTGGCCGGGGGTGTGGCGCCCGGCTTCGGGCTCGCACTCGGGCTCGTGGCCGGAGCCGGGGCCGAGATGCCCGGCTTCGGAGTCGGGGTCGCGGTTGGGGTTGGGGGCACTGTCGGCGTCGGTGCCGGGGCGTCGGGGCGGCCGAAGAGGACCGCGCGGTAGACGTGTGCGGAGAGCGGGTTGGCCGAGCACTGCCAGACACCGTGCGGGCAGTAGTCGGTCAGTGTGTTGTACAGCGGCTTGTGCTCGTCCATCCACGCGAGCATCCGCCGCATGTACTCGGCGTTGTCACCGTTGCGGAAGAGACCCCATTCCGGATAGGAAATGGGTTTCCCGTGGGCCTTCGCGAAATCGACGTGCTGCTGAAGTCCGTAAGGCTCCCGCACCTGTTGGTCGAAGGAAAGTCCGGTCGGCTGGTCGTACGAATCCATACCGACGATGTCGACCGTGTCGTCCCCGGGATAACACTCCGTCCACGGTACGGCGTCGCGACCCCGGCTCGGCGTGAAGTCGAACCGGAATTTCTGGCCCGGCACCGCCCGCATGGTGGTGACGATCCTGTTCCAGTATTTCTTCCAGGCCTCCGGGTCCGGCCCGCAACGATGGGTGTAGGTAGTGCCGTTCATCTCCCAGCCGAGCACGATCACCGTGTCCGGCACCCTCAGGTCCACCAGCCGCTCGGCCAGGGCCCGGAAGTGGTGATCGAACTGCCCGGCCGCACCCTGTCGCAGCAGCGCGCGGACATCGTCGTCCCCGATGCCCTCCTCGTTGCGCTCCTGCATGGGCACGTTGAGGACGAGGGTCCGCTCGGCCCTCTCCCGTCGCCAGTGCGCCCAGACGTCCAGGAAACCGGGGGCGCCCTCGATGTCCGACCAGCGGTTGCCGGGCAGATACGTGTGCGCGACCTTGAGTTCGGTGCCGCCGAGCCAGCTGCTCAGCTGGGCCATGCGGGCGACGCCCAGCGGCCCGGAGTCGAGGAACGCCCCGAAGGCCGGGGGCGCCGCCATGGCCGGCACGGCGCCGCCCGGTCCGTGGGCGGCCGGGACCGGCAGCGGTGCCGCCGATGCCGGGACGGAGGTCGTGGGCATCGGAACGGCCGTCGCGGGCTTCGGGAGGCTCGCCGCCGGTGTCGGTGCCGGGACGCTCGCCGTGGGTCTCGGGACGGTGGTCGTCGGTGCCGGGACGGTCGTCGTCGGTGCCGGGACGTTCGTCGTGGGTCTCGGGACGTTCGTCGTGGGTGTCGGAGCCGGTGGGTCCGTGACCCGCGCCGCCCCCGCACCCGCGGCGAATCCCGGACCGGTCGCCAGGGTCGCCGAGGCGACGACGACGGCCGCCGTGACCACGACCGGCCGGTACCACCGGGACCTCGGCCGCTTTCGCTGCTGTGGGGCCATGCCTGCTCCTTTCTCCACCAGTTCTCGTCCGTTTGCAGAATCCCTGAGGAAGTGCCAGCTACTGACACTCAGTCATATCAATATGAATTCCGCCAGTGCGGTTGCGGCTTTCGGGTGCCCCGAACGCCCGCACGGGTGAACCGACGCAAAGGAAAAGGTCCGTGTCGCTGCTAGACATCCGGGTCCCCGCGGTTCTGCTGCGGATCGACCGGAATCCCTTTCACCACGGCACCTTGGGGGCCGTGCGTTCGCTCGGCAGAGCCGGGGTGGACGTCCATGTGGTCGCCGACTCCGACGGAAGTCCGGTCCGCAAGTCCCGTTTCGTACGGCAGCTGCATCCGCCGCCGGCGCCGGGCGCGTCGCCCGCCGAGATCGTGGCCGTGCTGCGGCGGGTGGCGACACGGATCGCCCGCCCGGCGGTACTGATCCCGATGGACGACGCGAGCGCCATCGCGGCCGGCCGGCTCCGCGAGGACCTCACGCCCGCCTACCTGCTCCCGCAGCAGCCCGGCGCCCTGCCCGAACGTGTCGCCGACAAGGCCGAGCTGGCCGAGGTGTGCGCGGCGGCCGGGATCCCGCACCCGGTGACCCTGGTCCCGGACAGCGCCGAACAGGCCGCCGCCGCCACCCGGCGGCTCGGGCTGCCGGTGATCGCCAAGTGGAGTCGGCCCTGGCTGCTGCCGACCGGGTCCGGGCTGCGCAGCACGGTCGTGGTGCGCTCGGCGCAGGAGGCACGGGAGCTGTTCCTGCGCGGCGGGGAGGCGGGCAGCGCGCTGCTGCTCCAGGAGTTCCTGCCGCCGGGCCCGGACCGCGACTGGTTCTTCCACGGCTACGCCGACCGCACCGGGACGGTGCGCGCGGGCGGCCCCGGCCGCAAGCAGCGGGCCTGGCCGCGCGGCGCCGGACTGACCGCGGTCGGCCTGTGGACACCCAATCCGCAGGTCCAGGGACTGGCCGAGCGGATCACCGGCGAGCTGGGCTTCCGGGGCATCTTCGACCTGGACTTCCGGCGCTGCGGCACCACGGGCCGCTACCACCTCCTCGACTTCAACCCCCGTCCGGGCGCCCAGTTCCGGCTCTTCACGGACAGCGCGGGCCTGGACGTCGTACGCGCGCTGCACCTGGACCTGACCCACCGTCCGCTGCCGGACGGGGCGCCGCTGGCCGGTCGGGCCTTCGTGGTGGAGAACTACGCGCCGCTGAGCGCGCTGCGCCCGGCCCCGCGCGGGCGGGAGCTGGCCTGGTCCGCGCCGGACGACCGCGGGCCGGGCCTCGCGATGTGGGCGCTGTGGTGCCGGCACGTGGCGGGCCGGCTCCTCGACCGGCTGCACGACGGCGGTGCCGTGCAGGTATCGCCCCCGCACTCCCCCGTGCCCGCCGCCCGGGGCGAGGAACTCACCGGTGTGGCCGGTGTGCCCGCCGCACCCGGAGCACCCGGAGCCTCCGGCCTCCCCGGCCTCTCCGGTCAGCCCGACCGGTCCGACCGGTCCGACGACGAGAAAGCGAGCAGCTGCTGATGTACGACCTGCTGGTGGTGGGCGCGGGCCCGTACGGCCTGTCCATCGCGTCCCACGCCGCGGCGGCGGGCCTGAACGTGCGGGTCTTCGGCCGCCCGATGGCCTCCTGGCGGGACAACATGCCCCGCGGGATGTTCCTCAAGTCCGAGCCCTGGGCCTCCAACCTCTCCGACCCCGAGGCGCGTTGGCGGCTGGACGTCTACTGCGCGGGCCGCGGTGTGGAGGCCCGGCACGGGGAGCCGATCCCGCTGGACATGTTCGCCGAGTACGGCCTGTGGTTCGCCCGCAACGCCGCCCCGCCCGTCGACGAACGCATGATCACCCGCGTCGCGCCGGGCGCCGGCGGCTTCGAGGCGACGACGGCGGACGGCGAGGTCCTGCGCGGCCGGACGGTCGCCCTCGCCGTCGGGGTGCTGCCGTTCGTCGAGATCCCCGCCGCCCTGCGCGGCCTCTCCCCCGACCAGGTCTCGCACAGCAGCCACCACGCCGACCTCGACCGCTTCCGGGGCCGGGACGTCACGGTGATCGGCGGCGGTCAGGCGGCCCTGGAGACGGCCGCGCTCCTCGCCGACCTGGACAGCCGGGTACGGGTGCTGGTGCGCGCGGACCAGCTGTTCTGGAACGACGTGCCGCCGCCCTGGCAGCGCCCCTGGTGGCAGTCGGTCCGCTCCCCGCACAGCGGTCTCGGCCCCGGCTGGCGCAACTGGTTCTACTCGGAGCGGCCGGGCCTGTACCGGCGGCTCGCGGAGCCGACCCGGGCGCGGATCGCGGCGACCGCGCTCGGTCCGGCCGGTGCCTGGTGGGTGCGGGAGCGGGTGGAGGCCGGGGTGGAGGTGCTGCTCGACCGGGAGGTGACGGCGGCCCGGGCGACGGCGGACGGGGTACGCCTGGACATGGCGGGCGCCGGGGGCCGCACGGCCACCCTGGAGACCGAGCACGTCATCGCCGCCACGGGGTTCCGGGCGACCCGGGACCGGCTCGGGCTGCTCGCCGGCGAGCTGCGCTCGACGCTGGTGACGGCGGCCGACGGGGCACCGGAGGTGGGCCGGGACTTCGAGTCCTCGTACCCCGGGCTGTTCCTGGCCGGTCTGATCACGGCCGCGGGCTTCGGTCCGGCGATGCGCTTCGTGCACGGCGCCGGCTTCACCGCGGGCACGCTGGTGCGCGGGGTACGGCGGCGGCTGCGCTCCGGGCCGGCCGGCTGGGGCATCCCGGCGGGGCGCCGGGAGTCGGCGGCACCGGACCCGGTCCGCAGCTGACGGAACGGAGGGGTGCCGGGCGTTCGCGGCGTCCGGCACCCGCCTCCGCTACGACCGACGGGAGCCGGTCCGACCGCGCCGGTAGAGGATCGTCCCACCCGCGATCAGCACGGCACTGGCCGCCGAGGTGGCGACCATCGCCTCGGCACCGGTGTGCGCCAGGGCGGGCGGCGCCCAGTGGTGCTGACCACCGGCGGGCGGAGTGGCCTGACCGGGCGGAGCCGACTGACTGGGCGGACCCGACTGGCCGGGCGGCGTCGAGTGCCCCGGCGGGGTGGACTGCTGGGGAGGGGTCGACTGACTCGGAGGAGTCGAGTGCTCCGGCGGAGTCGGCTGACTCGGAGGAGTCGAGTGCTCCGGCGGAGTCGGCTGACTCGGAGGAGTCGAGTGCTCCGGCGGAGTCGCCTCACCCGGGGGCGTCGAGTGACTCGGAGGTGTCGAGTGGCCCGGAGGCGACGAGTGGCCCGGTGGGGACGAGTGGCCCGGTGGAGTCTCATGGCAGGGGGGCGAGTTGTCGCCTCCGTGCGCGGGCGGAGTCTCGTGGCCGTAGGACGGCGGAGCCTCGTGGCCGTACCCGGGCGGGGTCGTCCGGCCGTAGGGCTGGGGGGTCTCGCGGGGGCCGGGTGGGGTGGAGGTGCCGTAACCCGGGGTGTCGTAGCCCGAGTTGCCGTAACCCGTGTTTCCGTAACCGGTGTCCCCGTAACCGGCGTTGCCGTAGGGCGAGTCTCCGTGGTCCAGGTCTCCGTAGGCCGAGTCGCCGTACGGTGTCCCGTGGGTGCGGGCGTGCTTTCCCGGAGGGGACACGTTCGCACAGGAGTTGCCGAAGGCCGGGTTCAACGCGGCTGCGGCGTCGACCGAGTTGCCGCAGATGTTGACCGGCACGTTCACCGGGGCCTGGACGTTGTTGCCGGACAGGACACCCGGCGAGCCTCCCGCGGCCCCGGTCGCGTCCGTCTCGGCGAACGCGGGAGTGCCGTACATGGACAGAATGCTCGTCGCAGCGGCGGCCACGACCATTCCCCTGCTGAGGGTCTGTCGCAATCTCGTTGTCTTCCTGCTTGAAGAAGTGGGAAAGCCGGCCTCGGAACGCGGATGCGAAGGATCGCCGGTCCGAGGCCGGCCGTGACGCAGCCGGTGGGGCTTGTGCGCTGCGTGGTGTCGTCAGTCGTTGACGCAGGTGTTGCCGAACGTCGGGTTCAGCGCCGCGATGAGGTTGAGGCTGTTGCCGCAGACGTTGATCGGGATGTGGATCGGGACCTGGATCACGTTGCCCGAGAGGACACCCGGGGAGCCGATGGCGGCACCGTGGGCACCGGAGTCCGCGAAGGCCGGGGCGGCGCCGCCCAGGGCCAGGATCGCGCCGGCGATGACAGCAGCGGTCTTCTTCATGAGCTTTCCCTTCTCTGCGGTCATGCCCGTGTGACGGCCGAAACCGAGCGAGCACAGCATGGACGGCTCGCACCATGACCGGCAGGCTGTAGAACGAGGAATAGACGGCGAGGAAACTACGGAACGCGTGCCGTCCGGTAATTCACTCGATCGCCCTCACGGAATTGACGCAACAGAGGGGAAACGGTTCTTCTAAAAGGCGTCGCCGGAGGGGCAGCGGGAATTGCGACGAAAGCCGCCCGGGCGACGGCGCATGAGCACACGCCGTCGCCCGGGCAGACCTCACGAGGCCGGGATCACTGGTTGGCGATGCCGTTCGCGGAGAGAACCGCGATGTCGTCCACCAGGTGCGACAGCGGCTCGTCACCCTTGGCCTGGGTGGAGTTCTCGGCGCACTGCTGGTTCTGTGCCGCGGAGAGGATCGGCACGTCCTGCAGGACCCCGACGGAGGCGAGGACGGAGGCCACGCTCTGGACGTTCGCCGTCGCGGGCAGACCGACGCAGAGCTTGTTCAGCGAGCCGCCGACCAGGGTGGCCTGCGGGCTCATGTTGCCCTTGGTCACCGCGTTGCCGAACGCCTCGTGGGCGCCGTTGCCACTCGCGGAGGTGGTGCCGTTGTCATTGCCGGTGGCAAGCGCCTGGGGAGTGGCCGCCGCCGACACACCTACGACGGCCGCGGCGACCGCCGCCGCGGCCATTGCCTTCTTCAGCATTTCGCTTTTCCTTTCCCGGCTTTACGCCAAGACGGACGTTCCTGCCCGGCATCAACCGCCCCCATCCGGAATGGTTGCGGCACGGGCGCAGTACGTCACCCGATCGGACCGGCGGTTCGGCCGGAATTCCCCGTGAACACCGGGCAGGCGACGGAATCGAGGCTTGCCGGGCCGTGGGCCATTGGGGTGAAGGGGAGCAACCAACCGGATCACAGGCAGTTGACCAGAGCGCTCCGGTGGACGGGGTGTCCTCAGAAGGGAATTGACAAGTGATCAAGAAGATTCTGGCCTCCGCCGCTGTCGCAGCCTCCTTCGTCGGTGTCTCGGCCGCGGCCGCAACGCCGGCCCTGGCCACCGGTAACGACCACGGCACCACCTCCGCGAGTGGCAACGGCGCCTTCCAGTCGTTCGGCAACTCCGCCACCTACGGCAACATGAGCCCTCAGATGGCGCTCATCCAGGGCTCCTTCAACAAGCCGTGCATCGCCCTCCCCGCGAAGCTGAACCTCCAGAGCGTGGCCGCCGTCGGCGCCGCTGTCGGCGTGCTGCAGGACGTGCCGATCCTCTCCGCGCCGCAGAACCAGCAGTGCGTCGAGAACTCCACCCAGGCCAAGGGCGACGAGCCGCTGTCGCACATCCTGGACGACATCGCGATCCTGGCCGCGAACGGCGCCAAGAACCGGTAGTCAGGGCGCACCCCGAACACCTCCCAAGGACCCTCGGCCGACGGGCCGCCGACTTCCCGGCGGCCCGTCGGCCTGTGAGGCGCCATCCCTCGGTTACGGGCGACCGGGGCGTTTGTCGAGTTATCGGACTGAGCTACTCCAATCGGGGCAAAGGACGCAACCCCGGCAGGTCCACAACCGTTGATGATCACGCAGCTCCTCCCCGGAGTCCGCCTTTTCGAAGGGAACAAACATGAAGAAGCTGTGGGCAACCGCGGCTGTCGCCGCCACCGTTGCCGGTCTCGCCGTCACGGCTGCCCCGCAGGCCCTGGCGACCGGCAACGACCACGGCACCACCTCGGCCAGCGGCAACGGCGCCAAGTCCGAGTTCGGTAACTCGGCCACGTTCGGTGACCAGAGCCCGCAGCTCTCGCTGGTCCAGGGCACGCTGAACAAGCCGTGCATCGCCCTGCCGGTCAAGGCCAACATCCAGAGCGTGGTCGCCGGCGCCGCCGCCGTCGGCGTGCTGCAGGACGTGCCGATCCTCTCCGCGCCGCAGAACCAGCAGTGCGTCGAGAACTCCACCCAGGCCAAGGGCGACGAGCCGCTGTCGCACATCCTGGACGACATCGCGGTCCTCTCGGCGAACGGCGTCGGCAACAAGTAGTCCGAACGCTCCGCGGGCGGCGGGTCACCGGTCTTCCGGTGACCCGCCGCCTTCGTCGTGCTCCGTGCGGCTACTTGCGGCTACTTGCGGTAGAGCGCCTCGATCTCGGCCGCGAAGCGGGCCGTGACCGCGTGCCGCTTGACCTTGAGGGACGGCGTGAGCAGCCCGTTGTCCTCGGTGAACTCGCCCTCGACCAGGGCGAAGGCGCGGATCGACTCGGCCCGCGAGACGGCCTGGTTGGCGTGGTCGACCGCCTTCTGCACCTCGGCCCGCATCCGGTCGTCGCGCACCAGCTCGGCGAGCGGGGTGTCCCGCGGCAGCCTCCGCACGGACAGCCAGTGCGCGACCGCCTCGGGGTCCAGGGTGACCAGGGCGGCGACGAACGGCCGGTTGTCGCCGACGACCAGGCACTGGCCGACCGGCGACCGGCTGCGCAGCCGGTCCTCCAGGACGGCCGGGGAGACGTTCTTGCCGCCGGAGGTGACCAGGATGTCCTTCTTGCGGCCGGTGATGGTGAGATAGCCGTCCGCGTCGAGCGCGCCGAGGTCACCGGTCTCGAACCAGCCGTCGTCCGGCAGTACTTCGGCGGTCGCGGCCGGGTTGTTCCAGTACGCCCCGAACACCACCGGCCCCTTGATCAGTACCCCGCCGTCGTCGGCGATCCGGACCGCCGTCCCCGGGATGGGCTGCCCGACCGTGCCGGGGCGGGGCGCCAGCGGCGGCACGATGGTGGCGGCCGCGCTGGTCTCGGTCAGGCCGTAGCCCTCGTAGACGACGATCCCGGCCGCGTGGAAGAACAGGTTGAGGTCGCGGTCGAGCGGTGAGCCGCCGCTGACGGCGTACCGCATCCGGCCGCCGAGCTCCTTGCGGATCCGGCGGTAGACCAGCAGGTCGTACAGCGCCCAGGCGGCGTACAGGCCGGGCCCGGGGCCCTTCCCCGTGCCGAGGAACCTGTTCAGGTAGGCCTCGGCGAAGCGCACGCCGATCCGTTCCGCCCGGTCGAAGGAGGCGGCCCTGCCGATCTTCTCGGCCGTCGCCCGCCCGGTGTCGTGGATCTTCTCGAAGAGGTACGGCACCCCGACCAGGAAGGTCGGCCGGAACTCCCGGAGCACGGGCCGGAGTTCGTCCGGCTTCACGCTCGGGAAGTGGCCCATCTCGATCCGGCCCAGGAGGCAGGCGATCTGGAGCGTACGGCCCAGGATGTGGGCGAGCGGCAGGAACAGCAGGGTGGAGGCCGTCTGGCCGGTCACCGCCTGGAAGACGGGGTGCAGCAGCTCGACCGTGTTGGCGGCCTCGGCGTGCAGGTTGGCGTGGGTGAGGACGCAGCCCTTGGGGCGGCCGGTGGTGCCGGAGGTGTAGCAGACCGTGGCGACGGCGTCGGGGGTGAGGGTGCCACGGCGCTTGGTGACCTCCTCGTCCGGGATCTCCTGGCCGAGGAGGGTGAGGTCGGTGAGCGCGTCACCGTCGAGTTCCCAGATGCGCGGGGGATGGGGGTGAGCGGCCGTGCCGGTGGTGACGGTCGCCGTGTTCTCCGGGGTCTCGGTGACGACGTGCCGGGCGCCGGAGTCCCGGACGATCCACTCCACCTGGTCGGCGGAGGAGGTGGGGTAGACCGGGACGGTCACACCGCCGGCCGCCCAGATGGCGAAGTCGACGACCGTCCACTCGTAGCGGGTGCGGGACATGACGGCGACGCGGTCGCCTGCGGCGAGGCCGGCGGCGATCAGCCCCTTCGCCACGGAGGTCACTTCGGCGGCGAACGCGGCTGCCGTAACCGTGCTGTCGCTGCGGCGGATCGCCGTGGCGTGGGGTTCCTCCGCCGCGTTCGTGTAGGGGAGGTCGGCGAGGGAGCCGGTGGTGAGCGGGGCGGCGAGGGGCGGGCGGCGCGCCTCCCGCACGACCCCGGCCTCGTCCCTGATGACTTCGACCTTGCCCCGGTCGGCCAAGTCAGTGCGCTGACGTGCTCGTTTGAGGTCGCTGCGTACGCTCATGGGGCGTCAACTTACTCGTAAGTAAGGGGAGGTCAATGGGTTCGGACGGTTGAGTTTCGGGTGGCGGTGGGTGGGGGCTGGTCGCGCCCACGCGGCGGAGCCGCATAGTGATACAGCCCCGCGCCCCTGACGGGGCGCTTCAGTCACCGGCACTTGAAGAGCTCGCCTCCCGAATGGCCGTCGCCAGGTCGGCTACGTCCTTGTCCTCGGTCACCCTTGCCAGAGTTGTTGCCCGGGACTGGAGTTTCGTCAGGCTCGGTGCGCCCGGGATGTTGTAGTCGCCCCCTGCCAGCGCGTCCGCGAAGTAGGCGGCCACCGCTGTCACTTGGAAGCGGGGCGATGCCGTCCAGACCGAGCCGTGCAAGGCGTTGGTCTCCATCGAGCCCGTGTTTTCGTGCGGGGTGCGGGTGTCGGGGTCCAGCCAGCGGACCGTGGCGGTGGCGAGGTGGCCGTCGGAGCCGGGCCTGGTGCGGACCGCGTAGAGGGCGGTCACCGTGTGGCCGGGGCCCACCTCGCCGCCGTCCACCGCGTCGTTGCGGAAGTCCTGGTCGGCGACCTTGCGGTCCTGGTAGCCGATCAGGCGGAAGTCGGCGACCGTGTGCGGGTCGAAGGCCACCTGGGCCTTGGCGTCGCGGGCCACCAGGTCGATGTTCTGCGGGAGCTGGCGGCAGAAGACGTCGTCGGCGGTCGCGGTGTCGGCGACGTACACGGTGTGGCCGTCGCCCTTGTCGGCGAGGCGTTCCATGAGGGCGTCGCCGTAGTCGCTGCCCACCCCGACGCCGAACAGGGTGATGCCGTACTCGCGGCGGTCGCCGTCGATGCGCTCGAGGATGGCGTTCGGGTCGGTCTCGCCGTCGTTGGCGAGGGCGTCGGAGATGAGGACGACGCGGTTGGTGGCGTTCCTGCGCAGGCCCTCGACGGCGGTGGCGTAGCCGGTCTCGACGCCCTCGCCGAGGTTGGTGGAGGAGAGGGCTTCGAGGCCGTCGACGGCGTCGTGGATCTCGGCGCGGTGGCCGCCGAGGCGGGTCATCGGCAGGACGGTCTCGGCGTGTTCGCTGAAGGTGACGAGGGCGACCGAGTCGTCGTCGCGCAGCCGGTCGGTCATCGTGTCCAGGGACTTCTTGGCGAGGTCGAGGCGGCCGGGTTCGCCCATGGAGCCGGACGTGTCGATGACGAAGGTCAGGGCGGCCGGCGGGCGGGTGTCCGTGTCGTCGGCGGGGCGGGTGGTGAGGCCGACGCGGACCAGGGACCAGTCGGGGTCGCTGGTGCGGGCGCCGTCGACGGTGACCGTGAAGCCGTTGTGCTCGGGGGTTCGGTAGTCCTGGCGGAAGCTGTTGACGAACTCCTCGGGCCTGATGGTCGAGGGGTCGGGGCGGCCGCCGTCGGCGAGGGTGCGGCGGGCGTAGCCGTAGGAGGCGGTGTCGACGTCCAGGGCGAAGGTGGAGAGGTGGTCGTCGGAGGCGGGGGCGGAGGCGGTGGGGGTGGCTTCGGCGGAGTCGTAGCCCCGCGCGGAGGAGGGGGCGGGGGCCGGGCCGCGGGTGTGGTCCGGGCCGTTGTAGTGGGTGCCGCCGTCGGCCGCGCAGCCCGCCAGGAGCAGGGCGCCGGCCGTGGTGACGGCGAGCAGCGCTCCGCACGTTCCTCGTCGTGTCCGGTGTCGGTCCATCGCGTGTGCCCCCTGTGCCGGTCGGAGTCGACTTCCTGACTTGTCGTCGACTGTGACGGCGCGGGGGGCCGGAACGTGCGCCCCGATGCGTTGCGGATGGATCTCGAAGAGGCCACGGACCTGGGGTGTCGAGGCCGGAGGGAGACCGTCCGGTGACCTAGGAGACCACGTCCTTGCTGGCGAAACCCCGGAAGGCCAGGGCGAACAGCACCAGGGCGTACGTTATCGAGACCGCGGTGCCCTGGATCATGCCCGACCACTCCAGGTTCGGCTGTACGGCGTCCGCCCAGGCGAACTGCCAGTGCGCGGGCAGGAAGTCCCGCCAGTGGCCGAGGGCGGTGACGGCGTCCAGGACGTTGCCGACGATGGTCAGGCCGACCGCGCCGCCGACCGCGCCGAGCGGCGCGTCGGTCTTCGTGGACAGCCAGAACGCGAGGCCCGCGGTGACCAGTTGGGACAGGAAGATGTACGCGATCACGATCGCGAGACGCTGGGTGGCGGTGCCGGTGTCGAGTGCGCCGCCGGTGGGGATCTGGAGCGGGCCCCAGCCGTAGGCGGCGGTGCCGACGGCCAGGGCGACCAGCGGCAGCAGGATCATCGCGGCCAGGCTGAGGCCGAGCGCGACGACCAGTTTGGACCAGAGCAGGCGGGCCCTCGGCACGGGTGCGGCGAGCAGATAGCGCAGGGAGGACCAGCTGGCCTCCGAGGCGACCGTGTCCCCGCAGAACAGGGCGACCGGGATGACCAGCAGGAAGCCCGCCGAGACGAACAGGTTGACCGCGGCGAAGTTGGCGCCGGACGCGGTGGCCGTGTCCAGGAGGGTGACCTGGCCGTTCTGTTCGCCCGGGCTGCCGCCGATCGCGAACGCGATCAGCAGCACGAAGGGCAGGGCGGCGAGGATGCCGCCCATCGCCAGCGTGCGGCGCCGTTTGAGCTGGCGGACCAGCTCGACGCGGAGCGGCAGGGTGCGGCCCGCCCGGTAGCCGGAGGCCACCGCCGCCTTCTGGGTGAGCGTGCTCATGCGGAACCTCCGATCAGGGTCAGGAAGGCGTCTTCCAGACGGCGGTGCGGGCCGACCGACGCCACCGGCACGTCGAGCCGGACGAGTTCGGCGACCAGGCGCGGGGCGCCGGCGCCGGGCTCCAGGCGGACGAGCAGGCCGTCGTCCGTGCTGGTCACGGAGGCCACGCCGGGCAGCGCGGCCACCTTCTCCACGACCGGCTCCTCCACCGGGGTGCCGGTGCCGACGAGAAGCGTGTCGCCGGAGCCGACGATCTCGGCGACCGGTCCGGCCTGTATCAGCCGGCCGCGGTCCATCACCACGAGGTGGGTGCAGGACTGCTCGACCTCGGCGAGGAGATGGCTGGAGACGATCACCGTACGGCCGGCGGCCGCGTAGCGGATCATCACCTCGCGCATCTCGCGGATCTGCGGCGGGTCCAGGCCGTTGGTGGGTTCGTCGAGGATGAGCAGGTCCGGGAGGCCCAGCATGGCCTGGGCGATGGCGAGGCGCTGCCGCATGCCCTGCGAGTACGTGCGGACCGCGCGGGCCAGCGCGTCGCCGAGCCCGGCGATCTCCAGGGCCTCCTCCATGTGGGAGTCCTCCGCCGGACGCCCGGTGGCCTGCCAGTACAGCTCCAGGTTCTCCCGGCCGGACAGGTGCGGCAGGAAGCCGGCGCCCTCCACGAAGGCGCCGACCCGGGAGAGGACGGGCGCGCCGGGGCGGATGGCGTGGCCGAAGACCCGGACCTCACCGCCGTCCGGCTTGATCAGGCCCATCAGCATGCGCAGGGTGGTGGTCTTGCCCGCGCCGTTCGGACCGAGGAGACCCAGCACCTGGCCCTTCTCGACGCGGAAGGACAGCTCCCGGACCGCGTACCGGTCCGTCGAACCCGCATAGCGCTTGCTCAGGTCCGTTATCTGGAGCGGGACTTCGGCGAGTGCCGGGGCGGGCGCCGGGCCGGCGGTGCGGCGGCGGCCGGTGAGCAGCAGGGCCAGCGCGGCCAGCGCGCCGGCCAGCGGCAGCCACCACACCCAGGCGGGCAGCGGCGCGGCGGCCGTGTCCACGCGGGGTGCCGTCGGCACGCTCAGGGGGCCCTTGAGGGAGACGGTGTAGGTGGCCGGGGCGGCCGGGGAGGCGTAGCCGAGGTCGGTGGAGGCGAGGACCAGGCGCAGCCGGTGGCCCTTCTGCACCTCGTGGTCGATGGCCGGGAGGGTGATCGTGACGTCCTTGCCGGCCTTGGCGCCCTCGACGCGGATCGGTGCGACCAGCTGGGAGGGCAGCACCTGCTGGGTGCCGTCCGGGCCGACGTCGTACACCTTGCCGAAGAGCACGGCGTCGTCGGTGGTGGAGGTGAGGTGGACGGTGGCCGTGGAGGTGCCGGTGATCTGCACGGTGTCGGTCATCGGGGCCGAGTCGAAGCGGGCGTACTGGCCCGGGAAGTCGAGGGAGATGCCGACGCCGAGGGAGGAGAGCTGGGCGAGGCCGCCACCGCCGAGGCCGGGGAGTGCGGAGACGCCGGGCGGGCTGGCGCCGGCCGGGTTGTCGACGCGCTGGGTGCCGCCCTTCAGGGTGATGCTCTTCCGGTCGCTCTCCAGGCCGGGGTAGCTGTCGGCGGTCGCGCCGCGCAGCTGTGCGGCGCCGTCGGTGGAGTCGACGCCTCCGGTGCGGGTGATGCGGAACGCGGGCCCGGTGCCGGTCGCCTTGTCACCCTTCAGGTACCGGTCGAACCATGCCGTCACCCGGCCCTCGACGCGGCTGGTCTCCAGGTCGCCGCCGTCGTGGCCGCCGGCGATCCAGTCGACGTCGACGGGTGCGCCGTTGGCCTTGACGGCCTTCGCGGCGGCGTCGGACTGGGAGAGCGTGAAGAGGGAGTCGGTCTGGCCCTGGAAGAGCAGGGTCGGCACGTCGATGCGGCTGCCGACGGCCGACGGTGACCGCTCCTCGAGGAGCTTGACCGCGGCGGCGTCCGGCTTGCCCGACTCGGCGACCCGGTCGTACATCGCGCACAGCTCGGACTCGAACTTGGCGCAGCCGCCGCCGGTGTTGAAGAAGATCCCGGCCCAGAGCTTCTTGAAGACGCCGTTCGGGAAGAGGGCGTCCGCGAGGTTCCAGTACGTGATGGAGGGGGCGATGGCGTCGACCCGGTGGTCGTAGGCGGCGGTGAGGAGGGAGATGGCGCCGCCGTACGAGGCGCCCGCCATGCCGACGCGCGGGTCACCGGTCTTGTCCAGCTGCACCTGGGGCTGTTTCGCCAGCCAGTCGATGAGCCGGGAGACGTCGGCGACCTCGCCCTTCGGGTCGTTGAGGCCGATCTTCCCGGTGGACCTGCCGAAGCCGCGGGCGGACCAGGTCAGCACCGCGTAGCCGTCGCGGGCGAGGTCCTCGGCCTCGGCGCGCATGTCGTCCTTGTTGCCGCCGAAGCCGTGGGCGAGGAGGACCGCGGGGCGTCGGCCGGTGCCGGCGGTGGTGAAGAACGAGGTGTCCAGACGCACCCCGTCCACGGCCATGACCTTGTCGGTCCGCTGCACCGGGGGCGGGTCGTCGGAGGCGACGGCCGTCCACGTACCGGCACCGGCGAGCACGACGACGGCGGCCGCGGCGGCCAGAAGCCGCCGCGGCCGCCGAAGCAGGGCTCGTAGGCCGGGGGGTCGAAGATCCATGCTTCAACGGTACGGGGCAGGACCGACATCCGATGCCGACGCTGGGGTGAACCCCCGGCCATCCCCGAGGAGTACGGGCACGTCGCCGTGTACTTCGGCCGCGGTACACCGGGTTGCCGCCGGGCACGATTCCGTCGGCGTTGAATCGGGCAGTGGATCCCCGCGGGCCGGTGGGGGCTGGTCGCGCCCACGCGGCGGCAGCCGCACATCAAACACAGCCCCGCGCCCCTGGGTCGGCCACCGCCCCGGCGCCCACAACCCACCGCCGCTCCCCCGAACATCGCCGCCCCACCCGATCCCGCCGCAACGGCGATCGGCCACAGCGGCGGATTCCGGCGGTGCCGGACCGGACGGTGAGTGCCCGCGGGCCGGTGGGGGCTGGTCGCGCAGTTCCCCGCGCCCCTTGCGGGGCGCTCCTGGCGGGGCGTCTCAAGCGGGGTGCCCCGAGCGGGGCTCGTCAGGGCTGGGTGTCGTCCGGGATGGAGACGACCCAGTGGGTGTTCTTGCGGGGGCGGAGGTAGAAGGCCCAGTAGAGGGTGGCGACGGCGGTGATGCCGCCGGTCCAGAGGAGGTAGGTCGTTTCCTGCTGGGTGAGGATGTAGGCGAGGACCGCGATGAGGAGGATCGGCATCGCCGGCCAGAGGGGCATCCGCCACGCGGGGGTGTGCTTGTGGTGGCCTCGGCGGGAGAGGAGGGCGGCGATGGCGACGAGGAGGTACATGCCCGTCACCGAGACGCCCGTGACGCCGTAGAGGGTGTCGAGGTTGACGAAGCAGAGGAGGGCGCCGGGGACGCCGACCGCGAGGGTGGCGACCCAGGGGGAGCCGAAGCGGCCCAGCCGGGAGAGGGCCCTGTTGACCGGGGCCGGCCAGGCCTTGTCGCGGGCAGAGGCGAACAGCACGCGGGAGTTCTGGATGACCATGACGATGCCCGCGTTGATGATCGCGAGGGCCACGCAGAGGCTGACGAAGGTGCCGACCGCGGAGTTGGACCAGGCGGTGACCATGGCGCTGATGTCGCCGCCCGTGAGGGCCTTGAGGTCGGTCGCGCCCATGGTGATCGCGGCGACCGGGACGAGGATGACGACCGTGGAGATCGCGAGGGTGGCGAGGACCGTGCGGGCCACGTTGCGGCGCGGGTTCTCCAGTTCCTCGGAGAGGTAGACCGCCGTCGAGAAGCCCTGGGTGACGAAGAGGGCGATGGCGAGGCCGGAGACGACGAGCATCGCGGTGACCGTGGTGGTGTGGCCGCCCGTGTCCGCCACCTGCATGGAGGTGAGGCTGCCGACCCCGCGGTGGCTGTGGGAGAAGCCGAGGACGGCCACGACGCCCGCCGCGATGACCTCCAGGACCAGGAAGATGCCGGTGATCCAGGCGTTCGCGCGCAGGTCCAGGAGACCGGCGAGGGTGGCGAGGAGCATCACGCCGGCGCCGGTCATGGCCGGGTCCAGGTGGACGATCGGGGACAGGTAGTCGGCCGTGCCCATCGCGATCACCGGAGGGACGATCATCACGACGAGGAGGGAGAGGACGAAGACCAGCCAGCCGGCCAGGCGGCCCGCCATCGTCGAGACCATCGCGTACTCGCCGCCCGCGCTGGGGATGAGCGTGCCCAGCTCCGAGTAACAGAAGGCCACGGCGATACAGAGGAGGGAGCCGATGGCGATCGTGAGGGCGGTGGCGGTCCCGAGGGAGCCGAACAGGTCGGGGACGACCACGAACAGCGTGGAGGCCGGTGTGACGCAGGAGAGGGTGAGGAGGGTGCCGCCTACCACTCCGATGGAGCGCTTGAGCGTCTTGGGGCTGTCGGACGCCTCTGTGACGGCGTTCTCGACAGGGCGGAGCGTGTCGGTCATGCGGCGGTTCCGATCGACTTGTGCGGATGCCTCCGGCGGTTGGGCTGTGCTGCATGGAACCCCGACGAAAACCGTCGCGTCAATGGCCGTTTACCTTCGGATTCCGCACTCTTAAAGCGACGGGCATCACATCGCTTTCGTAGGGTCGAGTACCCCAGTAGGGCAATCATCAAGACCCTGTCGCGCATGACCTTGCTTTCGAAGGTCATGAACGCAAAGAACTTAAGCCACCCGTTTCATCCCCGACAAACGAGAACCGCAGCGCGGCTTACAAAAAAAGTTGAGGCCGTCCGGTATCCGGACGACCTCAACGGGGTCAAGCGGTCACTCTCAGTGGTTGCGCGGGAAGCCCAGGTCGACGCCCGCGGGGGCCTCGGACGGGTCGGGCCAGCGGGTGGTGACGACCTTGCCGCGGGTGTAGAAGTGCGTGCCGTCGTTGCCGTAGATGTGGTGGTCGCCGAAGAGCGAGTCCTTCCAGCCACCGAAGGAGTGGTAGCCGACGGGGACCGGGATCGGGACGTTCACGCCGACCATGCCGGCCTCGATCTCCAGCTGGAAGCGGCGGGCCGCGCCGCCGTCCCGGGTGAAGATGGCGGTGCCGTTGCCGAACGGGGAGGAGTTGATCAGCGCCACACCCTCCTCGTACGTGTCCACGCGCAGGACGCACAGGACCGGGCCGAAGATCTCGTCCTGGTAGGCCTTGGCGGTGGTGGGCACCTTGTCGAGGAGCGAGATGCCGATCCAGTGGCCGTCCTCGAAGCCCTCGACCGTGTAGCCGGTGCCGTCCAGGACGACCTCGCAGCCCTCGGCGGCGGCGCCGGAGACGTAGGAGGCCACCTTGTCGCGGTGGACGGCCGTGATCAGCGGGCCCATCTCGGAGGTCGGGTCGTTGCCGGGGCCGATCTTGATCTTCTCGGCGCGCTCGCGGATCTTCTCCACCAGCTCGTCACCGATCGCGCCGACCGCGACGACGGCCGAGATGGCCATGCAGCGCTCGCCGGCCGAGCCGTAGGCGGCGGAGACGGCGGCGTCGGCCGCGGCGTCCAGGTCGGCGTCCGGCAGGACCAGCATGTGGTTCTTGGCGCCGCCCAGCGCCTGCACCCGCTTGTGGTTGGCGGCGGCGGTGGTGTGGATGTAGCGGGCGATCGGGGTCGAGCCGACGAAGGAGACGGCCTTGACGTCCGGGTGCTCCAGCAGGCGGTCGACGGCCACCTTGTCGCCGTGTACGACGTTGAAGACGCCGTCGGGCAGCCCGGCCTCGGCCAGCAGCTCGGCGATCTTGATGGAGGCCGACGGGTCCTTCTCGGACGGCTTCAGGACGAAGGTGTTGCCGGTCGCGATGGCCATCGGGAACATCCACATCGGGACCATCGCCGGGAAGTTGAACGGCGTGATACCGGCGACGACGCCGAGCGGCTGACGGATCGAGGAGACGTCCACGCGGGACGCGACCTGCGTGGACAGCTCGCCCTTCAGCTGCACGTTGATGCC
This sequence comes from Streptomyces sp. NPDC047061, assembly GCF_040643955.1. NCBI lineage: Bacteria > Bacillati > Actinomycetota > Actinomycetes > Kitasatosporales > Streptomycetaceae > Streptomyces > Streptomyces sp. NPDC047061. The sequence continues at coordinate 168,327 of NZ_JBEYVI010000009.1, read as the reverse complement.
GCACGCCAGGTCCACGATCTCCAGGCCGCGGGCCACCTCGCCGAGGGCGTCGGAGTGCACCTTGCCGTGCTCGGCGGTGATCAGCTCGGCGATCGCGTCGCGGTTGGCGTCCAGGAGGGCACGGAAGCGGAACAGGATCTCCGTGCGCTTGGCCAGCGAGGACTGGCCCCAGCTGAGGTACGCGTCCTTGGCGGTGGCGACCGCGGCGTCGACCTCGTCGACCGACGCGAACGCGACCTTCGTGGTGACCGCGCCGGTGGCCGGGTCGGTGACCGGCCCGAAGTTGCCCGACGTGCCTTCGACGGACTTGCCGCCGATCCAGTGGTTGACGATCTTCGTCATGACCGGTTACTCCTTCACAGATGGCGGCGTCGGGTGGAGACGTGCCGTTCGTAGAGCTCACGTGCCTTGACCGCGGAGGATCGGGTCGCGGTCGCGGCCACAGGTACATCCCACCAGGCCTGCGCGGGAGGCGGGCCCGACACAGTGTCGGCCGTTTCGGTCTCCACGTAGACACATGTGGGAGTGTCGGCGGCCCGCGCCTCGGCGAGCGCCGTGCGCAGGTCCCGGACAGTCTTCGCGCGCAGGACGCGCATGCCGAGGCTGGCTGCGTTGGCGGCCAGGTCGACGGGGAGCGGGGCACCCGTGAAGGTGCCGTCGTCCGAGGTGAAGCGGTACGCGGTGCCGAACCGCTCGCCGCCCACCGACTCGGAGAGGCCGCCGATGGAGGCGTAGCCGTGGTTCTGCACCAGCACCACCTTGACGGCTATCCCCTCCTGGACGGCGGTGACGATCTCGGTCGGCATCATCAGATACGTGCCGTCGCCGACCAGCGCCCACACGTTCCGCTCCGGCGCCGCGAGTTTCACCCCGATGGCGGCCGGTATCTCGTAGCCCATGCACGAGTAGCCGTACTCCAGGTGGTACTGGTCGTGCGAGCGCGCCCGCCACATCCGGTGCAGGTCGCCGGGGAGCGAGCCGGCCGCGTTGATCAGTACGTCGGTCTCGTCGACGATCGCGTCCAGGGCGCCGAGGACCTGCGGCTGGGTCGGCCGGATGTCGGGCTCGTCGGCCTCGTAGCAGGCGTCGACGCGCTGCTCCCAGCGCTCCTTGTCCTCGGTGTACTCGGTGACGTACGGGTCGGCGACCCGGTGGTCGTGCATGACCAGTGCCTCGGTCAGCTCCGCGAGGGCGCCGCGGGCGTCGGCGACCAGGGGCAGGCCGGCGAGCTTGTGGCCGTCGTACGGGGCGATGTTGAGGTTGAGGAAGCGGACGTCCGGGTTCTCGAAGAGGGTGCCGGAGGCCGTGGTGAAGTCGGTGTAGCGGGTGCCGACGCCGATCACCAGGTCGGCGGTGCGGGCGAGCTCGTCGGCGGTGGCGGTGCCGGTGTGGCCGATGCCGCCGACGTCCTGCGGGTGGTCCCAGCGGAGCGAACCCTTGCCGGCCTGGGTCGAGGCGACCGGGATGCGGGTGGCCTCGGCGAACTCGGCGAGGACGGCCTCGGCGCGGCTGTGGTGCACTCCGCCGCCGGCGATGACGAGAGGCCTGCGCGCGTCCCTGATCGCCCGTACCGCGGCGGCGAGTTCGACGGGGTCGGCGCCCGGCCGGCGTACGGTCCACACCCGCTCGGCGAAGAACTCCTCCGGCCAGTCGTACGCCTCGGCCTGCACGTCCTGCGGGAGGGCGAGGGTGACGGCGCCGGTCTCCACCGGGTCGGTGAGCACGCGCATCGCGGCCAGGGCGGAGGGGATCAGCTGCTCGGGGCGGTTGATCCGGTCGAAGAACCTCGACACCGGGCGCAGGCAGTCGTTGACGGACACGTCGGCCGCGTACGGGACCTCGAGCTGCTGGAGGACCGGGTCGGCGGGGCGGGTGGCGAAGACGTCGCCGGGCAGGAGCAGGACCGGGAGGTGGTTGATGGTGGCGAGGGCGGCGCCGGTGACCAGGTTGGTGGCGCCGGGGCCGATGGAGGTGGTGACGGCGTGCGTGGCGAGACGGTTCGATTGACGCGCGTAGCCGACCGCCGCGTGCACCATGGCCTGTTCGTTGCGGCCCTGGTGGTACGGCATCTCGTCCGCGTACTCGACGAGCGCCTGGCCGAGGCCGGCCACGTTGCCGTGGCCGAAGATGCCCCAGGTGGCGCCGATCAGGCGGCGGCGCTCGCCGTCCCGCTCGGTGAACTGGACGGCGAGGAAGCGGACAAGCGCTTGCGCGACGGTCAACCGAATCGTCATCGGTAACCCTCCGTATGGTCCGGGTGGAAGCAGATCCGCCACTCCCGCGTCGCACCCGGCCCCGCCATGACGTTCAGGTAGTACATGTCGTGCCCGGGCTGCGCGATCGACGGGCCGTGCCATCCGTCGGGAACGAGCACGGCGTCGCCGGAGCGGACCTCGGCGAGGACGTCCGTACCGCCCTCACGGGAGGGGAATACGCGCTGATACCCGAATCCGTTCGCGCCGTCGATCTCGAAGTAGTAGATCTCCTCCAGCTCCGACTCCTCGCCGGGCCGGTACTCGTCGTGCTTGTGCGAGGGGTACGAGGACCAGTTGCCGCCGGGCGTGATCACCTCGACGGCGATGAGCTTGTCGCAGTCGAAGGCGTCCGCGGAGGCGAAGTTGCGCACCTGCCGGGCGGCGGTGCCGCTGCCGCGGTCTTCGACGGGGACCTCCGGCGCGGGGCCGTAGCGGGCGGGGAGTCGTCGCTCGCACTTCGCTCCTGCCAGGGCGAAGCGGCCTCCCGCGCCGGAGGCGATCTGGACCTGGGCGTCCCGGGGCACGTACGCGAAGTCCGAGACTCCGCTGAACACGCTCTCCCGGCCCAGGATCTGGAACTCGGTTCCCTCTGTTTGCACCGTACAACCGCCCTGCAGCGCAAGCACGATCCACTCACTGTCCCCGGTGGTGAACAAGTGGGTACCACCAGGCGGCAGTTCGACGATCCGCAGGCTGCTGTGCGCCCAACCGGCCCGCTTGGGGTCGATGTCGAGCGCGTACTGGGCGTTCGCGGTCGAACCCTTGGTGAGATGCAGCTCGTTGGTCGTCATCTTCTCGCCCTCACAGCAGTCCGACGGCGGTGTCCACGGCGGCGGCCACGTCGCCGTCCGCCGGGTACAGCAGCGAGCGGCCGACCACCAGGCCGCGCACGGTCGGGAGGCGCAGGGCGCTGCGCCACTTCTCGTACGCCCCGGCTTGTTCCTCGACGGAGCCGCCGACCTCGCCGCCCAGCAGCACGGCGGGGAGCGTGGACGTCTCCATGACCTGGGCCATGTCGTCGGGGTCGTCGGTGACCGGCACCTTCAGCCAGGTGTAGGCCGAACTCCCGCCCAGGCCGGAGGCGATGGCGATGGACTTGGTGACCGCCTCGGGGGACAGGTCGTTCTTGACCTTGCCCTCGGGGGTGCGGCGGCTGATGAACGGCTCGACGAAGACCGGCAGCCGGCGCGCGGCCATGTCGTCGATGGCACGGGCCGTGGACTCCAGCGTGGTCAGCGAGCCCGGGTCGTCGTAGTCGATGCGCAGGAGCAGCTTGCCGGCGTCGAACCCGAGACGCTGTATGTCCTCGGCGCGGTGGCCGGTGAACCGGTCGTCGAGCTCGAAGGAGGCGCCCTGCAGGCCGCCGCGGTTCATCGAGCCCATGACGACCTTGCCGTCGAGGGCGCCGAGGAGGAGCAGGTCGTCCAGGATGTCGGCGGTGGCGAGGACGCCGTCGACGCCGGGCCGGGACAGTGCCAGGCAGAGGCGCTCCAGCAGCTCCGCCCGGTTGGCCATGGCGAGCCGGTCGCCGCCCACGCCGAGCGCGCCGCGGGCCGGGTGGTCGGCGGCGACGATCATCAGCTTGCCGTCCTCGTTGAGGAGCGGACGGCGGGCGCGCCGGGTGGCCGCCTCGGCGATGGCCTCGGGGTGGTGGGTGCGGGTGTGGACGAGGGCGGAGACGTCGACCTTCACCTGCGGGGCGGGGGCGCCCGCGCCGGCGCCCTCGTCGGGGTGCGCGCCCGTGACGCGGCCGGCCCTCACAGCACCGCTCCGGCGGCGAGCGCGGCGTCGATCTCTTCGCTGGTCGGCATCGCGGAGGAGCACTCGAGGCGGGAGGCGACGATGGCGCCGGCCGCGTTGGCGTGCCGCATGATCTTCTCCAGGTCCCAGCCTTCGAGGAGGCCGTGGCAGAGGGAGCCGCCGAAGGCGTCTCCGGCGCCGAGCCCGTTCAGGACGCTGACGGGCAGCGGCGGGACCTCGGCACAGGCGCCGTCGCGGTGGACGGCGAGGACGCCCTTGGGGCCCTGCTTGACCACGGCGATCTCGACACCGGCGTCGAGGAGGGCCTGGGCGGCGGCCTGCGGCTCCCGCACGCCGGTCGCGACCTCCACCTCGTCGAGGTTGCCGACGGCGACGGTGGTGTGCTTGAGCGCCTCGGCGTAGAAGGGCCGGGCCGCGTCGGGGTCCTTCCAGAACATGGGGCGCCAGTCGAGGTCGAAGACGGTCGTGCCCGCCTTGGCGCGGTGGGCGAGGGCCGCGAGGGTCGCCGTGCGGCTGGGCTCCTCGCTCAGGCCGGTGCCGGTGATCCAGAAGATGCGGGTGTCGCGGATGGCGTCGAGGTCCAGCTCGTGGGCGTCGATCTCCAGGTCCGGGGCCTTGGGCTGCCGGTAGAAGTACAGCGGGAAGTCGTCCGGCGGGAAGATCTCGCAGAACGTGACCGGGGTGTTCAGGCCGGGGACCGAGGTGACCCAGCGGTCGTCCACGCCGAAGCCCTGGAGGGCCTCGTGCAGGTAGGTGCCGAAGGCGTCCTCGCCGGTGCGGGTGATGACGGCGGTGCTGCGGCCGAGGCGGGCGGCCGCCACGGCCACGTTCGTCGCCGACCCGCCGAGGAACTTGCCGAAGGACGACACCTGGGCGAGCGGGACACCGGTCTGGAGCGGATAGAGGTCCACCCCGATCCGCCCCATGGTGATCAGGTCGTACGCCATCGGCTTCCCTTCGTCATGGCTCTCCCGTGGTTTGTAGTCCGGGAGAGGAGGTCGTGTCAATGGTTTGTCCGGACATTCGGACGAGAGGGTGGGGGGTGAGAGTGCCTACGGGGGTGGTGGGATCGGTGGTGTGGCGGGTGCGGGGCCGTTGTGGCTGGTCGCGCAGTTCCCCGCGCCCCTTAGGGGGCGCTGACCCTTCCGCCTACTGGAATGAGCCAGCAGGATGAGGCCATGGGCGGGTGGGAGATGGTCGTGGGGTGGCCGCACCCGGCGTTGCGGCCGGGAGTTCTGAGTTATCGGGGGATCCGGATCGCGCTCGACCGGCCCCGTCGGCGTCTGGAGACGCCCATCGGGGCCGCCACTCTGCTGCTGGGGTTCGGGGAGCCGGTACGGATCCTGCGGGACGGGCGGGCGCCCGTCACCCTCGTCTGCGTCTGCAACGGGCTCACCACCACGCCCGCCATCGGTGAGCACGGTGGCCGCATCTCGGGGATCGAGGTGCTGCTGATGCCCTGGGCCGCCTTCTCGCTCTTCGGCATCCCGCAGTACGAGTTGACCAACAGGTCGGTGGATCCGGACGAGTTGCCGCACTCGCTGGGGCACGGGGTGGGGGAACTCGCCGCCGCTCTCGGCGCCCTGCCGCGCTGGCCGGATCGGTTCCGGCTGCTGGACGACGTGCTGTTGCGGTGGAGCCGGGCCGGCGTTCCGGCCTCGCCCCAGGTGGAGCGCGCCTGGGAGCTGCTGCGGCGCGACTGGGGTGCCATGCCCGTGCCCCGGCTGGCCGACGAAGTCGGGTGGAGCGTACGGCACTTGGAGAACCGCTTCCGGGAGCGGATCGGGCTCGGGCCGAAGGCCGCGGCGCGGGTGCTGCGGCTGCAGCGGGCGCGGCGGATGCTGGCCGCGGGGCGGGGGCAGGCGGAGACGGCGGCGGTGTGCGGGTTCTACGACCAGGCACATCTCAGCGGGGAGTTCAAGGCGATGACCGGGTGCACGCCCGGGGAGTTCGTGGCGGCGCGGGCGGCCGCCGCCTCGGCGCCGGCGGACCGGATGTCGGGGCAGGCGACGAGCCTGGTGCTGGGACCCGGCGGAGGGAGTGCGGTTTTCTCCAAGACCGGCGCGGGCGGGGTTGTGCACGCTGATCGCCAGAGCCTTTGAGTGGGGGAAGCCGACGGGCCGGACCTGGCGCAGCGGGTCCGGCCCGTCCTGCTCGCCCCCGGTCGCACGGGCGCCGTTCACACGGATGTCAACACGCCCCGCTGACCAGCCGACGGGCACCTGTGCCCCAGCTGTGTCACAAACACCCCCCTTGTGTCACACATGTCGCGCCTACGCGGGTTCTCGGTCACACCAGGTCGACAGCCGCTTGCTCACAGTCACTCTCCGTCGTTCACCGGGCACAGGCTTTGTGATCGCCAGCGCAGCGCCCGGCTCCCCCGACGACCGACTCCGGTCGCCCCCGCGGTGCGCGCAGGGAGGTGCATCTCATGACCGACCGACGGCTCTGGTCCTACAAGGAGATCGCGGCGCACATCCGGGTGCAGCCGGACACCGTCCGCTCCTACCGCAAGCACGGGCTGCTTCCCCCGCCGGACCATGTGGAGGGCGGCAAGCCCTACTGGTACGCCGACACGGTCCGCGCCTGGGTCGCCTCCCGGCCGGGCAACCGAGGGCGCAGAGACATCTGAGCCCTGTCGCGGAATGCCCCGCCCTTCGAGGGCGGGGCGCGCACACGTCAGGCCCAGGGTTCGATGACGGTCACCCCCGCCGCCGGTGCCCCGCCCATCGCCGCCAGGGCTGCCGGGGCCGCGTCCAGGGGAATCGTCGAGGTGACCAGGAGGTCGGGGCGGAGGGTGCCCGCGCGGACCAGTTCGAGCATGGCGGGGTAGGTGTGGGCCGCCATGCCGTGGCTGCCGAGGAGTTCCAGCTCCAGGGCGATCGCGCGGGCCAGTGGCACCGGGGTGTTGCCGTCCGGGGACGGCAGCAGGCCCACCTGGACGTGCCGGCCGCGACGGCGCAGGGAGTTGACCGAGGCGGCCGAGGTGGCGGGTGAGCCGAGGGCGTCCAGGGAGAGGTGGGCGCCGCCGGAGGTCAGGTCACGGACCGCGGCCGCCGGGTCGCCGGTGTCCGTCGCGTCCACGGCGTGGGCGGCGCCGAACTTCCGTGCCAGGTCCAGCGCTCGGGGCGACACGTCGACCGCCACCACCCGCGCCCCCGAAGCCGCCGCGATCATCACCGCCGACAGGCCGACGCCCCCGCAGCCGTACACCGCCACCCACTCCCCCGCCGCGGCCCTGCCCTGCTGGACCACCGCGCGGAACGCGGTGGCGAAGCGACAGCCCAGGGAGGCCGCCGTCGCGTACGACATGTCGTCCGGGATCGCCACCAGGTTCACGTCTGCGTGGTCCAGCGCCACGTACTGGGCGAAGGAGCCCCAGTGGGTGAAGCCGGGCTGGGTCTGGCGTTCGCAGACCTGCTGGTCGCCGGCGGCGCAGGACGGGCAGCTGCCGCAGGCGCAGACGAAGGGGACGGTGACCCGGTCGCCGGGGTGCCATGCGGTCACCCCGGCGCCGACCGACTCCACGACACCGGCCAGTTCGTGGCCGGGGACGTGCGGGAGCGTGATGTCCGGGTCGTGGCCCGCCCAGCCGTGCCAGTCGCTTCGGCAGAGGCCGGTGGCTTCCACGCGGACGACCACTGCGTGGGGGGCGGCCGGGTGGGGGTCGGGGACGTCCCGTACCTCGGCGGGGGCGGCGTAGTGGTCGAAGACGACGGCGCGCATCGCGGGGGCTCCTTTCGGGGGCTGCGCGCAGATTAAGCGCCGTGGTGGTCCGGTTGCAGCGCTGGTTCCGGCTCGTTGTGGCTGGTCGCGCAGTTCCCCGCGCCCCTTTGGGGCGCGTCCGGCTGAGGTGCGTCGGGCTGGGGTGCGTCCGGCTCGGGTGCCGGCTGTTCACCCTCGCTGAGGCCGAAGCGGGCGTGGAAGCGGCGGAGGGGGGCCGGTGCCCACCACGTGGCCTTCCCCGTCAGGCGCATGACGGCCGGGACCAGGAGGCTGCGGACGACCATCGCGTCCATCAGGACCGCCAGGGCGATGCCGAGGCCGAGCATCTTGGTGTTGGTGACCCGGGAGGTGCCGATCGCCACCATCACCACCGCCAGGATGACCGCCGCCGCGGTGATCAGGCCCCCGGTGCGCTGCAGGCCGAGGCGGACCGCCCGCTCGTGGTCGCCCGTCCTGTCGTACTCCTCCTTGATGCGCGAGAGCAGGAACACCCCGTAGTCCATGGAGAGGCCGAAGGCCACGCAGAACATCAGGACCGGGAGGGTGGTCTCGATCGAGCCGGGGCTGGTGAAGCCCAGCAGGTCGGAGAGGTGGCCGTCCTGGAAGACCCAGACCACCGCGCCGAACATCGCCGTGAGGCTGAGCGCGTTGAGCAGGACCGCCTGGACGGGGATGAGGACGCTGCCGGTGAGGAGGAAGACCAGGAGCAGGGTGACGATCGCGATGATGGCCGCCGCCCAGGGCAGGCGCTGGGCGATGGCGTGCTTGGAGTCGACCAGGACCGCCGCCGTGCCCGTCACCTTCGTGTCGAAGGGGGTGTTCAGTGCGCGCAGTTCACCCACCAGGCGCTGGGCGCCGTCGTCCACCGACTCGCCCTTCGGCTGCACCGTGAAGTACGCCGCGTCGCCCTTGACCAGGGGACCGCTCACCCCGGCCGCCTCCGGCAAAGCCGCCACCCGCTCCTTGTACGCCGCGTACTGCGCCGGGGTCGCCCGGCCCTCGGCCAGGACTTCGAGGGCGCCGCCGGGGTTGCCGGGGAAGCCGTCACGGATGTGCTGCTGGACGACGTGGGACTCGGCGCCGGCCGGAAGCTGGCGGTCGTCGGCGGTGCCGAACTTGACGCCCAGGAAGGGGAGTCCGAGGACGATGAGGAAGGCCGTGGTGAGGATGGCGAAGAGCGGGGCCCTGCGCATCACCAGGGTCGCGGCGCGGGCCCAGGCCGTGCCCTCCGGGCCGGACGGCCGGGACTGCCGGCCCCTGCGGAACAGCCTGCGCAGGTCCAGCGCGTTGACCCGGTTGCCCAGCAGGACCAGGGCGGCCGGAAGCAGGATCAGGGCGGCCGCCGCGGCCAGCAGGACCACCGCTATGCCGGCGTAGGCGAACGAGCGGAGGAAGTACTGGGGGAAGACGAGCATCGCCGCGAGGGAGACGGCAACGGTCAGGGCCGAGAACAGCACGGTGCGGCCCGCGGTGCGCAGTGTCGTGGCCACCGCGGTCAGCGGGTCGGCGCCGGTGGCCAGCTCCTCGCGGAAGCGGCGGACGATGAAGAGCGCGTAGTCGATGGCCAGGCCGAGGCCGAGGGCCGTGGTGAGGTTCATCGCGAAGACCGAGACGTCCGTGAAGGACGTGATGCCGCGCAGCACCGCGTTCGTGCCGAGGATGGCGACGATGCCGACGCCCAGCGGGAGCAGGGCCGCGATCGCGCTGCCGAACACCATCACCAGCAGGACCAGCGTGATCGGCAGGGCGATCAGCTCGGCGCGGGACAGGTCCTCCTTGATGATCGTCTGCATGTCGCTGCGGACCGCCACCATGCCGCCGACCTTGACGGTCACCGGGCCGTGCGTGCCCCGGTAGTGCGGGGCGATGCGGTCCAGGGTGTCGGCCGCCGCCTTCTCGTCACCCGTGATGCGGGCCGCTATCAGTGCCTCGTGGCCGTCCTCGGCGCGCAGGGACGGCGACTTGGTCTGCCAGTAGGAACCGACCCCTGTGACGCCCTTCTCGCCGGACAGTCTGGTGACGAGGGCCTTCGCCTCCGCCGCCACGGCCGGGGTGTCCACCGAGCCGCCCCGCGCGTGCACCAGGAGGAGCAGGTTCGGCTGGGAGTTCGGGAACTCGCGCTCCAGCGCCTTCGTCGCATAGGTCGACTCGGCTGCCGGGTCCTCCCAGCCGCCGCTGCCCAGCCGGTCGGCGACCCCGCTGCCGGCCAGCACGGCGAGCGCGGTGATCACCAGGGCGAGCAGCAGGGAGAGCCGGGGCCGGGCGGTCACGAACCGGGTCCAGCCCCCTGGGCGGGCCCCGCCTGCGGCCTGCGGTGGCTTGTTGACTTCGGTCATCCTGCGGTGTCCCCTTCAGCGTGACCACTGCCTGCCGGTGCGCATCCGCTGCGTGCGCGGGGCAGCATGGGTCGGCCATTGCCACCTAGACTGGCAAACACGAGAGATCGCTCGCGTTCCATCAGAATGCGAGCGACCGCTCGTGTTTGTCAATCGCGTTCGAAGAGCTGGGGATAACGCGTGCCCGACAAGCCCGAGACACCAGAGCAGCCCGAGGCCACGGCCGCGGGCAAGGAGCAGCCGCGCCGGCGGCAGGCTCGCGGCGAGCGGCGCATCCAGCAGCTGCTCGAAGCCGCCGCCTCGGTCTTCTGCACCACGGGCTACACGGCCGCCAGCACCAACGCGATCGCCCGCGAGGCCGGCGTCTCCCCCGGCACGCTGTACCAGTTCTTCCCGAACAAGGAGGCGATCGCGATCGAGCTGGGCGACCGGCTCGTGCACGACCTGCGGAACACCTACGGCGAGGCGCTCGCGCCGATCGACCCCGCCACCCCGCTGGCGGACGCGGTCGCCGCCGTCGTGGACCGCCTCACCGCCTTCAACACCGAGCACCCCGTGTTCTTCGCGCTGATGCACGGCCCCGACATGCCCGGCGGCATCGCCGAGGCCCACGACGCCCTGCACACCAACCTGCTCGGCCGCATCGAGGGCCTGCTCGCCCCACTCCTCCCGCCGGGCACCGACCAGGCCGACGTCACACGGACGGCACACGTCTCACTCGGCATCTACAAGGCGGGCCTGGAGCTGGTGCTCAGCCACGAGGGCGCCGAGCGTCAGGCATACGTCCAGGAGATCAAGAACGTACTCACGCGCTACCTGGAGCCCCTGGTGGGCGACCGCCTCGGCCGGCCCGCCGGCTGACCGGCCGCCACCCCGCCGCCCGTCGACCGACAGGCCGCCAGCCCGCCGCCGCCCGCCCGACCGCCACCCCATAGCCACCCACCCGCGAACCGGACAGCCACTCCCCCGAGCCACCCGGACTGCGACACGCGGAACATCTGCCTAAGGTGCGGATAAATCACCCCGATCCAGATCCCGATCCGACGAGCGCCACCCTCACCCGCAGGAGCGCAAGGGGGACCCGCCGTGACCCACTCTCCGCCGCCCGGCAGGCCGAGGGCCCGTATCCCCGGTCCGCTGCAGCCGCCACCGCCGTACCCCCGCATCCGCGCCGGCCTGTGGAAGCGCTGCCTCGGCGGCGGGCTCGCCCTGTGGGCGCTGACGGCGGCGGTCACGTACGCGACGAGGGACACCACCCTGCTGCCGACGCTGATCCTGCTCGGCAGCTTTCTCGTGCCGGTCGCCTTCGCGCTGTGGGCCTACGAGCGGCACGGCCGCGACCTCGGGGTCAGCGCGGTCCTCGGCTGTTTCCTGGCCGGCGGCACGCTCGGGGTGCTGGGCGCCTCGGTGATGGAGTCCTACCTCGTCCGCCCCTCCTGGGGGATGTTCGTCACCGTCGGCCTGATCGAGGAGACCGCGAAGCTCGGCGCGCTGGTGTTCGTACTGCGCCGGATGCCCGGGATCCGGGGCATCCGGGCCGGACTGGTGCTCGGCGGCGCGGTCGGCTTCGGCTTCGCGGCCCTGGAGAGCGCCGGATACGCGTTCGACGCGGCCGTCTCCACCGAGGGGATCGACCTGCGCGCGCTGATCGAGACGGAGATCCTGCGCGGCGTACTGGCCCCCTTCGGACACGGCCTGTGGACGGCGATCGCCGGTGGCGTCCTGCTCGCCCTGCGCCGCCCGAACGGCCGTTTCCGCCTCACCGCCCAGGTCGTCGCCGCCGGCCTCGGGGTCACCCTGCTGCACGCCCTGTGGGACTCCACGCACGGCGTCGCGATCTGGCTGGTGGCACGTCTGGCGGGAACCGGACCGGACCGGCAGCTGTTCGCCGAGGGGTACATCCCGCGCCCCGACGCGGCACAGGAGCACCTCTTCACGATGTTCTCGGTCGGCCTGCTGGTCCTGGTCGCCCTGCTCGGGGTCACCTGGGTGCACTCGCTGGCGCGCCGGGACCCTTGGAGAAATACCCCCTAGGGGTATAGTGTGACAACAGTGGGGTTCCCTCGTGGGCCCCACCGGCCCCACACGCCTCGACGAGGAGAACCACATGACCGCCCAGACCGACACCCCGGGCTCCGTGACCGCCGTCTACAAGGTGACCGGCATGAGCTGCGGACACTGTGAGGGTTCCGTCTCCGCCGAGCTCTCCGGGCTCCCCGGCGTCAGCTCGGTGCAGGCCGTCGCGGCGAGCGGCGAGGTCACGGTCGTCTCCGCGGCCCCGCTCGACGACGAGGCGGTCCGCGCCGCCGTCGACGAGGCGGGCTTCGAGCTCGCCGGCCGCGCCTGACACCCCGGAGAGCAGACACAAAAGCAAGCAGGGGCGGGCAGGAACCACCAGCGCCACGAGCCGTACGTACGACGGAAACACATCTCTCCGCCGGGCCGTGCCGACCAGCTGATACTGGCTCCGCACGGTCCGGTCCGTTGTCTGGAGTCCGGACATGACGACCAGCACCACCACCAGCACCGCACAGACACCGATAGCCCCGCCGCGACCGGCCGGCGATTCCGAGGCCGATTCCCGGGCTGGTTCCCAGGTCGAGCTGCTCATCGGCGGCATGACCTGCGCGTCCTGCGCCGCCCGGGTCGAGAAGAAGCTCAACCGGATGGACGGCGTCACCGCCACCGTGAACTACGCGACCGAGAAGGCGAAGGTCACATACCCCCAGGGGGTTCAGGTCGCCGACCTGATCGCCACGGTCGTGAAGACCGGGTACACCGCCGAGGAGCCCGCACCCCCGGCACCCGAGCCGGACGGCGACGCGCCCGGGGCCGCGCCGGATCCCGAGCTCGCCGCCCTCCGCCACCGCCTCCTGGTCTCCGCCCTGCTGGCCGTCCCGGTCGTGCTGCTCGCGATGGTCCCGGCGCTGCAGTTCGACAACTGGCAGTGGCTGTCGCTGACGCTCGCCGCACCGGTGGTCGTCTGGGGCGGCGCGCAGTTCCACCGGGCCGCCTGGACCAACGCCCGGCACGGCGCGGCCACCATGGACACCCTGGTCTCGGTCGGCACGCTGGCCGCGTTCGGCTGGTCGCTGTGGGCGCTGTTCTTCGGCGACGCCGGCATGCCCGGGATGCACGACGAGTTCCGGTTCACCGTCTCCCGCATGGACAGCGCGTCCACGATCTACCTGGAGGTCGCCTCCGGGGTCGTCGCGCTGATCCTGCTCGGCCGCTACCTGGAGGCGCGTTCCAAGCGGCGCGCGGGGGCGGCCCTGCGGGCACTGCTGGAGCTGGGCGCCCGGGACGTGGCAGTGCTGCGGGACGGGCGCGAGGTGCGGGTGCCGGTGGCGGCGCTGGCGGTCGGCGACCGGTTCGTCGTACGGCCCGGGGAGAAGGTCGCCACCGACGGGACCGTGGTCGAGGGGGCGTCCGCGGTGGACGCGTCGATGCTGACCGGCGAGTCCGTGCCGGTGGACGTGACCGTCGGCGACGCCGTCACGGGCGCGACCGTGAACGCGGGCGGGCGGCTGATCGTCGAGGCGACCCGGGTCGGCGCCGACACCCAGCTCGCGCGGATGGCGAGGCTGGTGGAGGACGCGCAGAACGGCAAGGCCGAGGTGCAGCGCCTCGCCGACCGGATCTCCGCCGTCTTCGTCCCGGCCGTCATCCTGATCGCGCTCGGCACCTTCGGGGTCTGGCTCGGCGTCACCGGGGACACGGCCGCCGCGTTCACGGCCGCCGTCGCCGTCCTGATCATCGCCTGCCCGTGCGCCCTGGGCCTGGCCACGCCGACGGCGCTGATGGTGGGCACCGGCCGGGGCGCCCAGCTGGGCATCCTCATCAAGGGTCCGGAGGTGCTGGAGTCCACGCGCCGGGTCGACACCGTCGTCCTCGACAAGACCGGGACGGTGACCACCGGCCGGATGCGCCTCCAGGAGGTGTACGTCGCCGAGGCCGCCGGCAAGGACGACTCGGCCGAGGACGTCACGGCCGAGGTGCTGCGGCTCGCGGGCGCCCTGGAACACGCCTCCGAGCATCCGGTCGCCCGGGCGATCGCCGCGGGGGCGCGGGAGCGGGTCGGGACGCTGCCCGCGGTCGAGGACTTCGAGAACGTCCCCGGGCGGGGCGTACGCGGGCGCGTGGACGGCCGCCAGGTGGCCGTGGGGCGCCTCTTCGACGTGGTGCCCGAGGAGTTGGCCCTGGCGCGCTCCCGGGCCGAGCAGGAGGGGCGTACGGCCGTCCTGGCCGGGTGGGACGGGCGGGCCCGGGCGGTCCTCGCCGTCGCCGACGCGGTCAAGGAGACCAGCGCCGAGGCGGTCCGCGAGCTGCGCGCGCTCGGGCTGACGCCGGTGCTGCTGACCGGGGACAACCGGACGGTGGCCGAATCGGTCGCCCGGGCGGTCGGCATCACCGAGGTCGTCGCCGAGGTGCTGCCCGAGGACAAGGTGGCCGTCGTACGGCGGCTGCAGGACGAGGGGCGGACGGTCGCCATGGTCGGCGACGGCGTCAACGACGCGGCCGCGCTGGCCACCGCCGATCTGGGGCTGGCGATGGGCACCGGGACGGACGCGGCGATCGAGGCCGGCGACCTGACCCTGGTGCGCGGGGACCTGCGGGTGGCGGCGGACGCGATCCGGCTGTCCCGGCGGACCCTCGCCACCATCAAGGGCAACCTCGTGTGGGCCTTCGGCTACAACGTGGCCGCGCTCCCACTGGCCGCCGCCGGACTCCTGAACCCGATGATCGCGGGCGCCGCGATGGCCTTCTCCTCGGTGTTCGTGGTGACCAACAGTCTGCGGCTGCGCACCTTCCGCTGAAAGTTACCGGCGGTTCGGCACAGTGGATGTAGGAGTCCCCCTAGAGTCCAACGCGCACCTCACATAAGCTCTTCACAAGGCTCGCGCATCATCCTTACGCTTGAGCTCCGATCACCGTATCGGGGCTCTTGCGCATCTATCGGACGGATGCAAGAGACGCAGATCACAGTGGTGTGAACGTAACCATCGAAGGGCTTCGACGGTCTAAGTTGGCGATGTCAGAGAGGCGTCTTGGGGGGCGCTGACCTGGCATCTGGGGATGTCTTGGGGGACTTCCTCAGAGATGCGTTGCCGGGGCACGTACGACGGGAAGCTTTGAGCGGCCCTCTCGTGCCGTACGGGTCCCGGCAGATCGCACCGCATCACTGGATCAAGTACGGCGAGTTCTGCTCGTTGTGCTCAACGCAGCGATTCAGGCGCTGCCGTACCGAGCGCCCGGCCGGATCCCGTGGGGGGAATCCGCACCGGGACACGGGAAGGCGCCCTGGTCGCCGGCCCGTGGGGGGACCGGCGCTCCAGGGCGCCTTCTGCTGCGTCTGCACGCCTGCTGCGTTGCACGCCTGCCGTGCCTGTGCGCCTGCGGCGGGGGCGCCGATGAAGACAGCGCCCCCTGACCCGGTGACCGGCTGGTGTCAGCGCTCCTCGACCGGCACGAAGTCGCGCTCGACGACGCCCGTGTAGATCTGGCGCGGGCGGCCGATGCGGGAACCCGGCTCCTTGATCATTTCCTGCCACTGGGCGATCCAGCCGGGCAGCCGCCCGAGGGCGAACAGGACCGTGAACATCTCGGTCGGGAAGCCCATGGCGCGGTAGATCAGGCCGGTGTAGAAGTCGACGTTCGGGTAGAGGTTGCGCGAGACGAAGTAGTCGTCGGAGAGCGCGTGCTCCTCCAGCTTCAGCGCGATGTCCAGCAGCTCGTCGGACTTGCCGAGGGCCGAGAGGACGTCGTGCGCGGCAGACTTGATGATCTTCGCGCGCGGGTCGAAGGACTTGTACACCCGGTGGCCGAAGCCCATCAGGCGGACGCCGTCCTCCTTGTTCTTCACCTTGCGGATGAACGAGTCGACGTCGCCGCCGTTGGCCTGGATGCCCTCCAGCATCTCCAGGACGGACTGGTTGGCGCCGCCGTGCAGCGGACCCCAGAGCGCGGAGATACCGGCCGAGATCGACGCGAACATGTTCGCCTGCGACGAGCCCACCAGGCGGACCGTCGAGGTCGAACAGTTCTGCTCGTGGTCCGCGTGCAGGATCAGGAGCTTGTCGAGGGCCGAGACGACGACCGGGTCGAGCTCGTAGTCCTGCGCCGGCACCGAGAACGTCATGCGCAGGAAGTTCTCCACGTAGGAGAGGTCGTTGCGCGGGTAGACGAACGGGTGGCCGACCGACTTCTTGTACGCGTACGCGGCGATCGTCGGCAGCTTGGCGAGCAGCCGGATGGTGGAGAGGTCGCGCTGCTTGGCGTCGAACGGGTTGTGGCTGTCCTGGTAGAAGGTGGACAGCGCGGAGACGACCGACGACAGCATGGCCATCGGGTGGGCGTCACGCGGGAAGCCCCGGTAGAAGTTCTTGACGTCCTCGTGCAGCAGGGTGTGCCGCGTGATCTCGTTCTTGAACGTGGTGAGCTCGTCCACCGTCGGCAGCTCACCGTTGATCAGCAGGTAGGCCACCTCCAGGAAGGTGGAGCGCTCCGCCAGCTGCTCGATCGGGTAGCCGCGGTAGCGGAGGATGCCCGCCTCGCCGTCGAGGTAGGTGACGGCGGATTTGTAGGCAGCGGTGTTGCCGTAGCCGCTGTCCAAAGTCACAAGACCGGTCTGGGTGCGGAGCTTCCCGATGTCGAAGCCCTTGTCGCCGACGGTGCTGTCGACCACCGGGTAGGTGTACTCGCCGTCGCCGTACCGCAGTACTACAGAGTTGTCGCTCACGTCTTCCCTCACCGACGTAGTGCCTCATCTTCGAGGTGCCCTGACTGTCTCTACCATCCCCCATTTGGCTCAGGAGAGTGCACTCGGGGTCGACCGTTGGGCCCATCGGCGGCACTCAGTGCCGCCAACCTGCTCATCCTGCCCCCTTGTTTCCCAATCGGAAAGGGCTCTGTGACCTTCACGACTCATTTGATCGATCATTTTTCTGGAGATCGCCCCGACCGAGCCGGAAGTCCAGTGCCGTACAGCGCCGGCCTGCCGAGACCGTGCGCACCGCCTGGCCGATCGCCTTGCGCGAACCGACGAGCACGACCAGCTTCCGGGCCCGGGTGACCGCCGTGTAGAGCAGGTTCCGCTGGAGCATCATCCACGCTCCGGTGGTGACCGGGATCACCACTGCGGGATATTCACTCCCCTGTGAACGGTGGATGGTCACCGCGTAGGCATGGGCGAGTTCGTCCAGTTCGTCGAATTCGTACGGCACCTCCTCGTCCTCGTCCGTCAGTACGGTCAGGCGCTGGTCGACCGGGTCGAGGGCGGTGACGACGCCGACGGTGCCGTTGAAGACGCCGTTCTCGCCCTTCTCGTAGTTGTTGCGGATCTGGGTGACCTTGTCGCCGACCCGGAACACCCGGCCGCCGAACCGCTTCTCGGGCAGGTCGGGGCGGGCCGGGGTGATGGCCTGCTGCAGCAGGCCGTTGAGCGCGCCGGCACCGGCCGGCCCGCGGTGCATCGGCGCCAGCACCTGTACGTCGCGCCGCGGGTCCAGCCCGAACTTGGCCGGAATACGCCGGGCGGCGACGTCCACGGTGAGTCTGCCCGCCTCCTCCGTCTCGTCCTCCACGAAGAGGAAGAAGTCCTTCATGCCGTCGGTGACGGGCTGCTGCCCCGCGTTGATCCGGTGCGCGTTGGTCACCACCCCGGACTGCTGGGCCTGCCGGAAGACCTGGGTGAGCCGGACCGCGGGGACGGGACTGCCGTCGGCGAGCAGGTCCCGGAGCACCTCCCCCGCCCCGACGCTGGGCAGTTGGTCCACGTCCCCCACGAAGAGCAGGTGCGCGCCGGGCGGCACGGCCTTCACCAGTTTGTTGGCGAGGAGCAGATCGAGCATGGACGCCTCGTCGACCACGACCAGGTCGGCGTCGAGCGGGCGGTCCCGGTCGTAGGCCGCGTCCCCGCCCGGCTTCAGCTCCAGCAGCCGGTGGACGGTCGACGCCTCCGCGCCGGTCAGCTCGGCGAGCCGCTTGGCGGCCCGGCCGGTAGGAGCGGCGAGCACCACCTTGGCCTTCTTCGCCCGCGCCAGCTCCACGATGGACCGGACGGTGAACGACTTGCCGCAGCCGGGCCCGCCGGTCAGCACGGCCACCTTCTCGGTGAGCGCCAGCCTGACGGCGGCCTCCTGCTCGGGGGCCAGGTCGACGCCGGTGCGGTCCTTCAGCCAGGCGAGCGCCTTGTCCCAGGCGACGTCCCGGAACGACGGCATCCGGTCGTCGCCGGTGCGCAGCAGCCGCAAAAGCTGGGAGGCGAGGGCGACTTCGGCCCGGTGGAAGGGGACGAGGTAGACGGCGGTGACCGGTTCGGCGTCCGGAACGGCACCGGGCAGCTTCTCCCGTACGACGCCCGGGTCCTCCCCGCCCTCGGGCGGCGCCGCCAGCTCGGCGAGGCAGTCGATGACGAGCCCGGTGTCGACCTGGAGGAGTTTCACGGCGTCCGCGATGAGCCGTTCCTCGGGGAGGTAGCAGTGCCCCTGGTCGGCGGACTGGGACAGCGCGTACTGCAACCCCGCCTTCACCCGCTCCGGACTGTCGTGCGGGATCCCGACGGACTGCGCGATCTTGTCGGCGGTCAGAAAGCCGATGCCCCACACGTCGGCGGCGAGCCGGTACGGCTGGTTCTTCACGACGGAGATCGACGCGTCGCCGTACTTCTTGTAGATCCGCACGGCGATCGACGTGGACACCTCGACGGTCTGGAGGAAGAGCATGACCTCCTTGATCGCCTTCTGCTCCTCCCAGGCGTCGGCGATCTTCTTCGTCCGCTTCGGCCCGAGCCCCGGCACCTCGACCAGCCGCTTCGGCTCCTCCTCGATGATCCGCAGGGTGTCCGTCCCGAAGTGCTGGGTGATCCGGTCGGCGAACACCGGCCCGATGCCCTTGACCAGCCCCGACCCCAGATAACGCCGCATCCCCTGCACGGTGGCCGGCAGCACGGTCGTGTAGTTCTCGACGGTGAACTGCTTGCCGTACTGGGGGTGCGAGCCCCAGCGGCCCTCCATCCGCAGCGACTCCCCCACCTGGGCACCGAGCAGCGCGCCGACGACCGTGAGCAGATCGCCGGCGCCTCTGCCGGTGTCGACCCGCGCAACCGTGTAGCCGTTCTCCTCGTTGGCATACGTGATGCGTTCGAGCACACCTTCGACGGTGGCGAAGCGCTGTTCGCCGGTGGGGGTCGTCGTCTGCTGAGCCATGATCCGACGGTACTGGTACGGACTGACAGTCGTCCCCCGTCCCAGCCGGGCGTTCCAAGGGCATGACGTTTGCGCAGGTCAGAGTGGACGCGAGCGTTCCAGCGTCCCGTAATCCCCGGAGGTGTGGCAGCTGGAACGGATCACACTGCAAGGTTGTGGTCGTCGGACAGCGTGATGCACAACGACCGGTGCCACGCGACTTTCGTATCCGCGACTTTCGTATCCGAGGGGAACCCGAAACACCATGAAGAACAAGCTGATCGCCGTGATCATCGCGACCGTCGCCGCCGCCGGTACCGCCGCCACCGTCATCCCGGCCTCGGCCGCCACGGCCCAGCCGACCCGCTGCCACACCGCCGACCTGAAGGCCGGCTTCGCCACGGGGGGCGACGCGGCGCCGGAGATGAAGCAGACCAGCCACCAGACCCAGGCGTTCGTCTGGTTCACCAACAAGAGCAACCGCACCTGCACCCTGTCCGGCTTCGCCGGTGTCGACATGGTCGGCGCCCAGTCGACCGACGGCACCTGGTCGCTGGCGCGTTCCTCCAAGACGGTCGGGAAGGTCACCCTCAAGAAGGGGGACACGGTGGACTTCAGCATCACCCTGCAGCCGGTGGCCAAGTCCACGCCGAAGAAGCAGAAGTTCGTCCCGGCGAAGTTTGTCGTCACCCCGCCGAACGAGACGAAGTCCTTCACCCTGAAGTGGCCCTTCGGCGGCCAGATCCTCAAGCAGGACGGCGCCACCCACCCCGCCACCTACCTCAACCCGATCGGGAAGTAACCGACCGCAGCAGGCGCCGGCCACGATTCGGTGGCCGGCGCCGGCCTTGTCGAGGAGGCGCCGACGGGGAGGTCCTGAGGGCTTCGAGGAAGAGGGCGAAGGTGAAGGTGAGGGTGCGGGAGATGGGGGCTTTGGAGTCGCGGACGGCTACGGAGGTGGGGGGTGGCGGTGGCGATCTCGACGCAGTTGTTGCCGTCACCTTCGCCGCCGGAAGGCGCTGGCCTACCTGGGTCCCGCGCCCCGCCGAGCATCGAGGCCGCCGGTCGTGGAAGACGAGGGGACGGTGGAAGACGGATCTCCCGTGCCATGAACCGGGGGGCCGAACGCCCCGGCCGTGAGCCCGAGGGGATACCCCGGCAGGCCGGATTGCCCGGCACCCGCGCCGACGGCGGGGACCGCCGGGGGTGGACCGAGGGACTCGAAAACGGGCCACAGCAGTACCCCGGCGCCTTCCGGGTCAATCACAGGCCGGGGCTCGACACGCCCCTCAGCGATCGAACTGGCACTCTTGGCCAGCATGAATTTCAGCTGAACTGAATTGAACTGCCCTTCATGGAGCATGACGTCCGTCCGGAGAACCTTCGCCTCGCCGCGCTGGTCGAAGCGAAACTGTGCGTCCTCCAGCGCCCGCACCTCTTCGGGCTCCGGAATCCGCTCGCCGCGGGCGATCTCGTCGATCCCGGTCCGGGTCAGCACTTCGAAGAACGACGCGTCCGGCCCGAACTCCGGGCTCGGCGCAATTCCCAGCGGCCACAGGGCCTTTCCCCCCTTCTCCAGCCCGAAAGTGGCACGGATCGCCTGGGCCCGGTACCCGGCCTCCAGTGACACGGCCTGCGCCCTGATGAGCTCGGCACTCTCCGGCCGCTGCAAGGAAGAATATTCCGCGAGCTGCCCCTTGGTGAAATCAACCTCCCGGGGCACCTTGGATGAGATCTTCAGATCCATCCCCGCGTTCCCCACACGCTCCAAAGGCATGCACCCACCAAGCAGAGCCCGCAACTCCCCCACGCCCCCCACACGCCCGTCCTCCGCGAGCTTGTTCAACCCATGCACACCGAGCAACCTGTCCAGCGAGTCAATCCCACCCCACCTCCGGTCCGGCATCACCCCCACCGGGACCAGCCCCTCACTCCCGACCCGGTCGAAGACGCTCCCGAGAAAACTCGCCTTCAGCCGATCGACCTCCCGACGCTGCCCAGCCACAGACTTCAGAAAATCCTCAGGACTGAAACTACCGAGGACCGAAAGGCTGGAATTGAGCCTATATCCGACGTCTGGCGAGCCGACCGGATCAAGCCTCAGCACCCGCAGCAGATCATACTCAAGCGGATGGAATGCCTTTTGACCTTTATCGATTCCAAGCAATCCGATTCTCTTAGTAGCACTGTCACGTTGGCCAGTGGCCGGGCGAACCGCCAACGGAATCCCGGGATTCCGAACGCCCGGATGCACGCCGTAGAGTACGGCTTCACCCAGGACGATAGGAATCTGGCGATTATTGCCGTACACAACGGATTCGAGATCGACTGTGAGCCGACGATCATCCTGCAACTGCAGACGAAATCCCGCCTGCTCGAAGTCCGACCTCAGCTCCGAGGGTACCGGTAGCTGCTCAGCCACTACTTCGTGGATCAACTTGGCAGGGCGATCTTTTACTCCCGATAGCTTGCCGCCCGGCATATTGCCCAGCGGGTAGTGGTGAGGGATCTCACGATAAAGCCTCCTCAGCGATCCAACCACTTTCCACCGCCATAGCTCATTTCCGTGCGACTCACGCGGGGAATCGATATCAAGCCGCCACTGCTGACCATGGACTCTAGTGGCAAGAGCAGGAACAGCTCGTGTCAGCTCTTGCATTTCCCGGAGCTCCACCCCCTCTCCATCAACCAGGACTTCGATCATGCGGCTCTTGAAAGCCGCCTCCTCATCAGGACTGAGAGCTGACCCAGAAGGGGTGTACCGCCGGCGAACTACGTCCGCGTATTCTTCGTCGGTAGGCACGGTCTGATCCTCCGATCGTCAGGAACTATCACCACCGCGCACAACGTGACGGGCCGTGCGCCGGTTCACCGGCCGACACCCGCTCGGTCCGCCGACCGAAAACGCCGTCGAAAGACGAACTGCCTGCCGCACCGGGGATGCGATCCCCAGCAGCACGCCCACGACCGTGAACAGGTGGTCATCGACGCGTGGGCCGGTGTCGGCAGGGGGGCGACGGCGCAGCCGTTCTCCTCATGGATGTACGTGATGTGTTCGAGCACGCCTTCGAGGGTGTGACGGACTGCCGTTCATCGTGGCGGCTGCGCATGCCGAGCCCTGAACCGACGGTACCGGCGGGGACTTGCCGACGAGATGGGGCACAGTGCGCACGGACGCCCGCGGTCTGCCCAGCCTTCCCTGCCAGCCTGCGCGGCCCCTGCTGCGGGAAGGGCTGGGGGGCTCAGAGCGGCGGCGAGGGTAGAGCATGACCTCCTTGATCGCCTTCTGCTCCTCCCAGGCGTCGGCGATCTTCTTCGTCCGCTTCGGCCCGAGCCCCGGCACCTCGACCAGCCGCTTCGGCTCCTCCTCGATGATCCGCAGGGTGTCCGTCCCGAAGTGCTGGGTGATCCGGTCGGCGAACACCGGCCCGATGCCCTTGACCAGCCCCGACCCGAGATAGCGCCGCATCCCCTGCACGGTGGCCGGCAGCACGGTCGTGTAGTTCTCGACGGTGAACTGCTTCCCGTACTGCGGATGCGACCCCCACCGCCCCTCCATCCGCAGCGACTCCCCCACCTGGGCGCCGAGCAGCGCCCCGACCACCGTGAGCAGATCACCGGCACCTCTGCCGGTGTCGACACGGGCGACCGTGTAGCCGTTCTCCTCATTGGCATACGTGATGCGTTCGAGCACACCTTCGACGGTGGCGAGTCGTCGTTCGCCTGTGGGGGTCCCCGCCTGCTGAGCCATGATCCGACGGTACCGGTGGGGACTGACAAGAGGTGAAGGACCGTGTTCTTCGGGGGCGAGGCAGGCGCGGGGAACCGCCGGAACGCGTCGATCTGCCGTCGCGGTACGCCACCCGGTTCACCTTGTACATACCGTCCCGGCGTACCGCCTCCAGCCTGTGGGTGGCCCGGCAGAGCGGCCCGCGAACGGCGCGTCCGCGCCCACGCGGGAGGCGGCATGCCCTACCGGCTCAGCCGGTTCGTCATCTTGCCGAGCTCTCCATCGACTCCCAGGTGTGGTGCGGCTACTACCGCTTCGAGGCCTGCGGTTTCGTCGGGTTCTGCCGCTCCTGCCAGGTCGGCTGGGTGGAGGATCCGGCACCGAGAGCGCCGCCACCAGCGGGGAGGAAACTCCCGGCGCTGCCGGGGATCAGGTTGCCGGACGCGGCGGCACCCGCGCCGACGGGGGCCACCTGAGGGGGAAGCAAAGACTCAAAACCGGGCCACCGCGCAACGACGGTGCCCTCCGGGAGCTCAGACACCGGCCTGGGCACGACCTTGCCGGCACCGATCCACTCGGCACTCATGACCATCATGGCTTCCCTCAGCTCGTCAGTGAGCTGCCGTTCCTGGACCACCCCCTCTGTCCGCAGAACCTTCTCCTCGCCATGCCTGTCGAAGACGAACTGCACGTCCTCCAGCGCCCGTATCTCTTCAGGCTCAGCTCTCCGCACACCGCGGAAGAGCTCATCGATCCCGGTCCGCGTCAGCACCTCGAAGAACGACGCGTCCGCCCCGGACTGCGGATCCGGCCGCACTCCCAGCGGCCACAGCGCCTCTCCCCCCTCAAGCCCGAAAGTGACACGGATCGCCAGCGCCCGGTACCGGGCCTCCAGCGCCACGGCCTGTGCCGCCATGCCCTTGCCGACCACCGGATTCCGCTGCCAGGTAGCAAGCTCCGCGAGCTGCGGCTTGGTGAAATCACCCTCCCGGTACACCCTGGAAGAAATCTTCAGGTCGTTTCCCACACGCTCCAGTGGCATGCCCCCACGAAGCAGCACCCGCAACTCCCCCGGACCCCCCACACGTCCGTCCTCCGCGAGCTTGTTCACCCCATGCACACCAAGCACCCTGTCCAGCGAATCAATCCCACCCCACCGCCGATCCGGCATCACCCCCCACGGGACCAACCCCTCACGCCCGTCCAAAGAGAGAACATCACTGAGAAACCTCGTCTTCAGCGCATCAGTCTCCGGACGCTGCCCAGCCATGAGCCGGCCGAAATTCTCAGTGGAGGAATAGCCCTTCTGCAAGCCGGGACCGGACGTATATCTACCCTCCGAATCGACAAGGTCAAGTCCCACCACCTCCAGCAGATCACGTTCAAGCGAAGAAATTTGAGATTTTGTACCTTTTACGCCAATATCATAGATTCGCCTACCTGAAGTAGTGTTGTAACCGATCTGACTGGTCGGACAAAACGCCAATGGAAGCACGGGATGCCGAACACCGGGAGACACACCATAGAGTTCGGCTTCACCCAGAACATGAGGTATACCCGCATTGTTGCCATACGTAACGGATTCGGGATCCACTTTCAACTGCATATCATCCTGCAGCTGCAGACGAAATCCTGACCGCTCGAAATCGGGTCTCAGCTCGAAGGGCACCGGAAGCTGATTTTCCACTATCTCGCGAATCAGGCGAGCAGGCCGATTTGTAATACGACGTTTAGCACTAGGGGACGACACATTCCCCAGCGGGTATCGGGAGGGTGATCCACCATACAGCCATTCCAGCGATCCGGCGACTTTCCACTTCCAGAGCTCATACCCGCGCGGCTCCTTCGTGAAATTGATGTCAAGCCGATACCACCCCTCAGCATTACCTCTCGCGCGAATATCGTCAACGGCAGTAATCAGCGCTGCCCACTCCTGATGCTGCACCTGAACTCCATCAACCAGGATTTCGATCATGCGCTTTTTAAAATTTTCATCCAGAGCTGCCCCAGAACCGGCATACCGCTCGCGAACTAGAGACGCATATTCAGCGTCAGTAGGCATATTCTCATCCTCCGATCGTCAGGAACTGTCACCAACGACCACAACGTGACAGGCCGACCGCCGGTTCATCGGCCGGCACCCGTCGACCGGTCCCCATTCCTCGGTGGTCTGCTGCTTGCCCTACCGGGGATGCGAGGCCCAGCAGCGCGCCGACGACCATGAGCAGGTCATCGGCGCGCCTGCCGAGCCTTGAACCGACGGTACCGGTGGGACGGGCAGGGAGGCGGGGCACGGTGCCACGCATGCATCCGTGGCCAGCTGAACAGCCGCCCCCGCTACTTGGCGCGCCCTCCAGGGCTGGGGGACCGCTGCCCGCCGGTGGCGCGGCGCAAGCCGATCAGTTCCCAGGCGCTCGGCGCCTTCGGCTCCTCGGCCTTGCCAGCCCTGGGCTGGGGCCCGGAGGAAGGGGGCCCGTATCGGCCGGCACCACCAGAGACGGGGTTCCCGCTTGACGACGTTGAGGCCGAGTCCGAGGTTCCCGACGGCGCAGGCACCGGTTTCCTGCGAATTGCTTTGCTCCTCGCCAGGGGTCCGGATGAAATCCTCCGCGAACTCGCCTCGGCCGCCGCCGTGAAATCCGCCGCGGACGGCTCGCTCGGCTTCGGGTTCTGGCGCTGGGCCTCTCGGATGCTGCTTATAATCGCCCGTTCAATTGCCTGCTCCTCCGTCAGCCCTTTCGGCTGGTACACGGTAGTGTCCACAGGGGGCGCCGACGGCACGCTCGGCCTCGCGTTATCCGCAGAGGTTCCCGCCTCGGTGAATACGGGGTACCGCTCTGGGGTTGCCCTATCAAAATAGCCTGGGTAGTTTTCCTCCGAATCGGACCGGCCAGTGGGCGGAGGGCTCTCTGGTGGCACTGTGTGGCTCCCATCGCGTCGGCTTCGAATGGTCTTCGTCCGGCCTGGCCGAGAGGCGGGGCTCTCCGACTGGCCTGCGAGGCCACTACGGGACGACGGACTCAACGGTTCATTCCGGGCGGGGCCTGCTTCAGGGCTTCGAGGAAGGGGGTGAAGGTGGTCGTGGGGAAGGTGAGGGTGGCTCTGGCCGGGGCCTTGGAGTCGCGGACGGCTGTGCGGGTGGGGGTGGTGGATATCTCCACGCAGTTGTTGCCGTCGCCCTCGCCGGAGTAGGACGACTTCCGCCAGTTGTCCATGGGGCCCTCACAGCTCTTTCAGCAGCCGGTTGATGAAGTCACGCGAGCGATCCGGTTCGAGCGATACATCTTCCACCTTGTGGAAGCGTGTTCGATAGGTGCTGAGCTGAGCTTCAGAATCAAGGAAGATCGAGCCATGGGGAGCGTCGCGCGAGACTGTGTCGAGCTTGGGCACAGGCCCGCCCACGTACGTCATCGTGCTCGACGCCACAGCGAAGCCATCCAGGTCGAAGGGGATGACCCGCAAGGTGATGCGATCCGTGTCGGACAGCTGCAGGAGCGCGGAGAGTTGAGCCCGTGCGGCGGCACGGTCACTGACTCGCATGCGCAGCGCGGCCTCGTGGATCACGATCTCATGCGGGAAGTTGACCTTGGCCTGGCGTGCCATTCGGTGCCTGACACGCAGCTCAAGCTCGTCATCGGTCAGTTGCGGCAGTCGGGAGGAGAAGACCGCGCGCGCGTACTCCGCTGTCTGAAGCAGGCCCGGCACGTACACGATGGCCACATCCTTCTGGAACGCGGCATGGTGGTCGAGTTCCGACAGGTCCAGGAACGAGGTAGGCAGCAAACCCCGGTACTCCTCCCACCAGCCACGCGTCCGGTCGGTGGCGATGGCGACCAGGGCATCGATGAACGACTCGTCCGTGCAGGCGTAGTGGGATGCGAGGCGCCGTAGCCGCTCCTCGCTCACGCCCGCGAGTCCGGATTCGAGGTGGCTCATCTGGGCGCGGTTTGCCCCAAGCAGAGCTGCCGCCTCGATGGCCGTGAGCCCCGCCGCCTCACGGAGTCGGCGCAGTTCGACGCCCAAGCGCATCTGACGTGCGGTTGCTTCGCGCCTCAGGGGCATCGATTGCTCCTCGTTCGGGGGCGGATCACGCGATCGGCTTGCTCAGGTACACATGTTACCCCTACCGTCGGTGACGCACCGCTCACGCAGCGGAAGTGCACCGACCCGCCCTGCCACGGCGGCCGCGGTAACGCCACCCTGCGTGAAACTCCCCCACATCCACCGGAGTTGATGACGCATGCCCGAAGCCTGGGAGTACACGCTCACCATCCCCAACGACCTCCGTGCCGTCACCGTCAGCCGGCACACGCTCCGGCTGGTGCTCACCGCGCACGGACTCGCCCGCTTCCTCGACGTCGCCGAGCTGCTCGCGACCGAGTTGGTCTCCAATGCCGTACGGCATACGAAAGGCCCCGCCGCCCTGCGCGTGCGCTGGGCGCCGCCCGGGACGCTGCGGATCGGGGCGTGGGACGCGGATCCCGAACCGCCCGAGCCGCCCGTGCCGTTGGAGCGGCTCGGGGAGGTGGAGGACGGGCGGGGGCTGGCGCTGGTGCGGGCCTGTTCGGATCTGTGGGGCTGGCAGCCGCTGTCGAGGTTCGGCAACCGGGGGAAGTACGTGTGGTGCGAGCTGGCCGCGGCCTAGGCGAACCTGGCGGCCAGGCGGCGGAAGAGCGCGGGGGCGGCGCCGTGCAGGCGGGCCGGGAAGCGCATCCAGGCAACACGGCTTCGCCAGACAACACCGATCACCCCTGTTCGCTTCGGAACGGCCGCGATCAAGCTGACTGCGGGAACAGGACGGGGAAGATCGATCAGTACGAAGAGACACCCACGCCTTCCCGTCCGTACCGGGCGGGCCACGGCGCGAGGCAGTCCACTTTGTTGCGACTGGCCATGTCCCCACCGCCCGGGCGCCCGTTGTGATGGGGCTGATTCCCTCACCGAGAGGCCGTGATGACCATGCCGCCGCTCACCCGTCCCTTCGTCCAGGTCGACGTGTTCTCCACGAGTCCCTACCGGGGCAACCCGGTCGCGGTCGTCCTCGACGGGACCGGCCTGACGGACGAGGAGATGCAGCGCGTGGCGACCTGGACCAACCTGTCCGAGACCACGTTCGTGGTGGCTCCCACCGTCGCGGAGGCGGACTACCGGCTGCGGATCTTCACGCCCGACGGCGAGCTGCCGTTCGCCGGGCACCCCACCCTCGGCTCCGCGTGCGCCTGGCTGGACGGCGGCGGGGTGCCGCGGCAGGCCGACCGGATCGTGCAGGAGTGCGGCGCCGGCCTGGTCACCGTGCGCCGCGCCCCCGATGGCGTGCTGCTGTCCTTCGCCGCCCCGCCCCTCGTGCGCGACGGCGCGCTCGACGACGCGTACCTGGAGCGGATCGTGGCCGCGTTCGGCATCGGACGCGACCGGGTCCTCGCCCACCAGTGGGTCGACAACGGGCCGGGCTGGGCCGTGCTCCGGCTGGCCACGACCGAGGAGGTGCTCGCCCTCGAACCCGACCTCGCCCTCATCCCGGACGCGATGGTCGACGCGATCGGCGCCTACCCCGACGGTTCCCCGTACGACTTCGAGATGCGGACCTTCGCTCCTCGCTGCGGAGTGCCCGAGGACCCCGCCTGCGGCAGCATGAACGCCGCCGTCGGGCAGTGGCTCACCGGCACCGGCGCGGCCCCCGCCGCCTACCGGGTCTCCCAGGGCGCGCGGGTGGGACGGGCCGCGGCCATCGAGTCGCACCGCCCATCTACCAGACGGCCGCGTTCTCGGCCCCCGACGGCGAGACGTTCGCGCGGGGTGCCGTCGAACCGCGGGGCAAGGACTTCTACACCCGCTTCGGCAACCCGAACCACGCCCAGGTCGCCGCCGTCGTCGCGGAGCTGGAGGGCACCGAGGCGGCCATGGTCACCGCGTCGGGGATGGCCGCGCTCACCACCGCCGTACTGGCCCTGGTGTCCGCCGGTGACCACGTCATCGGACAGCGGTCCACCTACGGCGGTACGGCGTCGGTCCTGCTGAACCTGCTGCCCCGGTTCGGCGTGGCGACCACCCTGGTCGACCAGACCGACCCCGAGGCGTTCGCGCGGGCGCTCACCCCGCAGACCCGCCTGATCCTGGTGGAGACCCCGAGCAACCCGCTGCTCCAGATCACCGACCTGCGCGCGGTCTCCGACCTGGCCCGCGCGCACGACATCCTGACCATGGCCGACAACACCTTCGCCACCCCGCTGAACCAGCGCCCGGCGGACTTCGGCATCGACCTGGTCTGGCACAGCGCGACCAAGTACCTCAACGGACACACCGACGTCTCCGCCAGGGTGCTGGCCGGTCCGGCCGAACTCCTGGACAAGGTCTGGGACACAGGACTCCTCACCGGTGCCGTGCTCGGCCCGTTCGACGCGTGGCTGCTGCTGCGCGGTATGCGCACCCTGCCGCTGCGCATACCCCGGCACAACGCCAACGGCCAGGCACTCGCCGAGGCACTGGCCGCCCACCCCGCGGTGAGCCGGGTGCACTATCCCGGCCTCGCCTCCCACCCCCAGCACAAGCTGGCCACCGAGCAGATGAGCGGGTTCGGCGGAGTGCTGAGCGTCGAGTTCACCGACGGCTACGAGGCGGCCGACGCGTTCCTCGGCCGGCTGCGCTACGCCCGCCGGTCGGCCAGCCTCGGCGGCGTGGAGTCGCTGGCCGTGCACCCGGCGTCCATGTGGCGGGGCATGCTCGACGACGAGCAGATCGCCGCGTCGGTGCCGCCGGGCCTGGTCCGGCTGGCGGCGGGCACGGAGGACACGGAGGACCTGGTCGCCGACGTGGTCGCGGCGGCCGACGCGAGCGACGCGGGCGACGCGGGCTTGGGTGGCTGAACTGCCCGTGCCTCAGGGGGCGGAGAGCGTCTTCATCGTGACGTAGCTGCTGACGGTGGCGACGCCGGGCAGGTCGGCCAGCCGGTTGGCGTGGAAGTCCTCGTAGGCCGGCAGGTCGGCGACCTCGACCTGGAGCAGGTAGTCGTAGTTGCCGGTGACGTGGTGGACGTGGACCACCTCGGACAGCCGGACCACCGCGCGTTCGAACGCGGCCACGTCACCGCGGTTGTGCCGCATCAGCCGGACACCCGCGAACACGCGCAGGCTGCGGCCGACGGCCGCGGGGTCGATCTCCGCCCGGTAGCCGCGGATCACCCCGGTCTCCTCAAGGCGGTGCACGCGCCGCAGGCACGGTGACGGCGACAGGCCGACCCGCGCGGCGAGCTCGGCGTTGCTGATCCGCCCGTGCTTCTCGAGCACGGCGAGGATCGATCGATCCACATCATCCATGGGGCAGATTATTGCCCGCCTGCCTCCCCTACCACCATCCGATGCCCCGCTGCGGCGCAACT
Source organism: Streptomyces sp. NPDC047061 (assembly GCF_040643955.1). NCBI lineage: Bacteria > Bacillati > Actinomycetota > Actinomycetes > Kitasatosporales > Streptomycetaceae > Streptomyces > Streptomyces sp. NPDC047061. Next base: position 137,959 of record NZ_JBEYVI010000009.1, on the reverse strand, counting down.
TCCTGCCAACGTTGCCAGGATCGGCTTACATCCGCGCGCCGCCCGGGAAGACTTGTCCGCATCGCGAATGCGGACAAACAACCACTTTTCACAGAGTCTCGTAGAGGAGTTTTCTGATGAGGATCCTGCTTACCGGCGGCACCGTGGTCAGCATGGACCCGGCCGTCGGCGATCTCGAACGCGGTGACGTGCTGATCGAGGACGGTGTGATCGTCGAGGTCGCCTAGGCGGTCGACGCCCCGGACGCCGAGGTGATCGACGCGAGGGACCGGATCGTCATGCCCGGCTTCGTCGACACCCACCGGCACACCTGGCAGACCGCGTTCCGCGGCATCGGCGCGGACTGGACGTTCCCCGAGTGGGCGCAGGCGATGCACCGCACACTGAAGCCCGAGTACCGGCCCGAGGACGTCTACGCGGGCACCCTGCTCGGCCGCCTGGAGGCCCTGCACTCCGGGGTGACCACGATGCTGGACTGGTTCCACTGCGCGCAGAGCCCGGAGCACGCGGACGCCGCCGTCGCGGCGCTGCGGGACGCGCCGGGACGGTCCGTCTTCTGCCACGGCGCGGGCTGGGGCACCGCCGACCCGGTCGAGGCCGAGATCCGCCGCGTACGGTCCGCACTCTCCTCGGACGACGGCCTGCTCACCATGTCGTTCGGGCTGCGCGGCGCGGAGGACACCTCCTTCGGGACCGTCGCCGCCGAGCTGAAGCTGGCGGCCGAGCTGGGCCTGCGGAGCAGCCTGCACGTCGAGTCCGAAGGGATCCGGCGCCCGGTCGCCGACCTGCACGAGCACGGCCTGCTGCGGGACACCACGACCTTCGTGCACGCCAACGGCCTCGGCGACGACGAGCTGCGGATGCTCGCCGACGCCGGCGCCTCGGTGTCCATCAGCCCGGACGTCGAGCTGAAGATGGGGTTCGGCTGGCCCCTCCGCACACCTCGACTGGACCCCACACCGTGTCCGCGGCAAGGACCGGGCTGCCGGAGTCGCCCGTGCAGGTGGTGCGGGCGGCGTCGGCGGTCGGCACGGCGGTTCAGCATTTCTTCTTCTTCGTCTCCACGGTCAGGCCCATCACGTTGTGCCATACGTAGGTGGAGTCGCCTACGTGATAGTGGACCAGGACTCCTGACGCGTGCGCCTTGGCGGCGGTGACCTGGATGTGCAGGACCAGGTTGTTCGCGACCTTCGCGTTGTCCGGCTGGGGAGAGACGGTCGCTCCCACGGCCCTGCGGCGGTGGGCCCAGTCGATGCCGGGCTGGTTGCGGGCCTCCGGGACGGGAGGGTACCCCCTGCTGACACCGATGAAAGCGGTCGAAGTGGACACGATGACCGCCTCGACCAGTCGCAGACCGCCGGCCTTGCGCAGCGTGACCTCGTCGATGACGACAGCCTTGCTGCCGTAGTTGTGCAACTCGTCCATACCGAACGTGACGCTGCCGCCCTCCTTTTCCGGGATGCAGTCCTCGCCCGATCCGGCATCGGCATAGTCGGGCCCGTTCAATGGCCCGTCGGCGGAATCCTGGTGATGGACCACGGAGCAGCCCGTCACCAGGGCCGCTAGCAATGCCAGGGCTGGCAGCGACCGCCTTACGTTCATCGGGTGTGTCCGCTCTTCGTGGTGGTGGCGACGAAGTTGTACGGACGGCTGCCGCCCGGCGGTCCGTGCGGCCGTCCGCATGGTTCTGGAGCATGACGAATAACGCGTGGTACGCATCGAATCCCCCGCTGCCGCATCCACCGTGACGGCTGCAAGTGAAGTGGGCACACCAACACGTGGGCAACACCAAATCCCTGCATCTCCAGCAGAGTTGACCACCCTTTTGCATGCGCACCGGATCCGCGAGGACGCCCCGGTACAGCCTGCTGTACCGGGAGTCGGGGCGCACGCGGCAATGATCGCGGGGCTCGGAATTGGTGTGCTGGTGGCATCGCAGGCACGCCTCCCGAACACCCCGAAGGGACCTCCGGTGACCCTCACCACCAGCCCCCCGCAGCCGCAGACCGACACGCCTCTGCGGGCCCGTGTCCGCCGTCGTCCGCTGACCTGGTTCTTCGCCCTGGCCATGGGTATGAGCTGGCTGGCCTGGACGCCGTACATCCTGGCCGGGAACGGGCTGGGGGTGTGGCACTGGGCCTTCCCCGGCGGCGCGCTCGGGAGTCAGCTGCTCGGGGTGCTGCCCGGCGCCTACCTCGGTCCCATCGGGGCGGCGCTGTTCGTCACCGGGATGACGCAGGGGCGCGCCGGGCTGCGGGAGTGGCGGGGGCGGATGACCGGGCTCAGGGTGCGATGGCGGTGGTTCCTCGTGGTCGCGGTCTCCGTGCCCGCCGCACTGACCCTCGCCTCGGCCGCGCTGACCGGCCAGGACCCCGTGACGCCGCCGGCGGCCGTACTCGCCGCGTACCTGCCGGGCCTGGTCGTCCAGATGGTCACCACCGGGCTCGCGGAGGAGCCGGGCTGGCGCGAGTTCGCGATGCCGCGGATGCAGCGGAGGTACGGTCCGCTGGTCGCCACCCTCGTCGTCGGACTGCTGTGGGGCGCCTGGCACCTGCCGCTGTTCCTCACCCAATGGGGCGGCGGGCCCGGCGTGAGCCCGGTGCGGCCGCTGGAGTTCATGGTCACCACGCTCGCCTTCAGCTACGTGATGACCTGGGTCTTCAACCGCTCCGGCGAGAGCATGCCGCTGGTCATGCTGCTGCACACCAGCGTCAACAACTACTTCTCCGTGGCCTGGACCGACCTGTTCCCGCACGGCACGGTCGAGAACACCACCCACGCCTTCCTGCTCGCCTCGGTACTGGCGGCGGCCGTCGTCCTGGTGGTGACCCGGGGGCGGCTGGGGCTCGCGGCCACTCCCGGGTGAGCCGAGCGTAAAACTCCGGCCGTTCGGGTGGCGGGAAAGGACCGGGGCGGTGAAGGTGGGCGGCGGGGAACTTCTTCGCGCGCAGGGAGAAATGCACATGCCCGAGATCACCACTCCGTACCCGGCCGGCACCCCGTGCTGGGTCGATCTGATGGCGCAGGACCAGCAGGCGGCGCTGGACTTCTACCGTGACCTGTTCGGCTGGCAGGGCGAGGTCGGCGGGGCCGACTTCGGCGGGTACGCGGTCTGCACGCTGCAGGGCAAGCCGGTGGCCGGCATCGGCTCGGCCATGGCGCCCGAGGGGCAGCCGGAGCCGCCGACGGTGTGGACCACCTACCTGGCCAGCACCGATGCGCAGGCCACCCAGGACACCATCGTCTCGGCGGGCGGCACGCTGATCGCCCCGGTGATGGACGTCGGCGACATCGGCCGGATGCTGATCGCCGCCGACCCGCAGGGCGCGGTGTTCGGGGTGTGGCAGCCGGGCGAGTTCCACGGCGCCGGGATCGTCAACGAGCCGGGCGCGCTGATCTGGAACGAGCTGAACACCACCGACGTACCCGGCGCCACCGGCTTCTACGGCGAGTGCTTCGGGATCGAGATCCAGCCGATGGAGGGCGCCGGCGGGAACTACTGGTCGCTGAACGTCGGCAACCGCGGCGTCGGCGGCGCCGCCCGGCTCGGCGACGACCGTCCCGGCGTCCCGCCGCACTGGCTCACCTACTTCGCGGTCGACGACGTCGACTCCACCGTGGACGCCCTGGTCAAGCGCAACGGCACGGTCTTCGCACCGCCGTTCGAGATGATGGCCGGCCGCATGTCCGTGGTCGCCGACCCGCAGGGCGCGACCTTCGCGGTGTTCAAGCCGAAAGAGATGTGAGCCACCGCCGACAGCAGAGCACCGGCAGAGCAGCCCCTCGCCGTAACGACCAGGCCCTGGCCCCCTTCCGCTTTCCGTACGGCCCGCGACACCCCCTGAGGTGACCGGCGGTACGGGAGAGGACGGGGGCACGGCCATGGGAACCGGACAGGCCGGGCGGCGCACCAGGCCCCGGACGTAGGCCAGCAGGAACACCAGGCCCCCGAATTCCACAGGTCAGGCCGTGCGTGGGCCAGCCCCCCTCCGCTCCCCCCTCGGTCACGATTGGGTTTCGGCCGCCTCCCGACCCTTGCCCGGCACTCGTGTAATCGATTCCAATCCTCGGCACACGCAACCGTGTAATCGATTCCACGCGGTGCACGAGTTCCACGAGGAGGTGGAGCGGCGATGGCGAGCATCAAGGACGTCGCCGCCGAGGCGGGCGTTTCCGTCGCCACGGTGTCCCGGGTCCTGAACGACCATCCGTCGGTCAGCGACGACGCCCGTACCCGCGTACGGGCCGCCGTCGCGGCGCTGGGCTACCGCCCGAACGCCGTCGCCCGTTCCCTGCGCACCGACCAGACCCGCACCCTCGGCCTGGTCATCAGCGACGTGATGAACCCCTACTTCACCGAGCTGGCCCGCTCGGTCGAGGAGGCAGCCCGCGCCCTCGGCTACAGCGTCATCATCGGCAACGCCGACGAGCGGCCGGAGCTGCAGGACCACCACGTACGGACGCTGCTCGACCGGCGGATCGACGGACTGCTGGTCTCCCCCACCGACGGCGGCTCGCCGCTGATGCTGGAGGCCGCGCGGGCCGGGACGCCCATGGTCTTCGTCGACCGGTGGATCCCGGGCGTCGACGTGCCGGTGGTGCGGGCGGACGGGCGGGCCGCCATCCGCGATCTCGTCGCCCATCTGTGCGGGCTGGGGCACCGGCGGGTCGCGATCATCGCGGGCCCGGCGGCCACCACCACCGGCAGTGAGCGTGTCCAGGCCTTCCGCGAGGCCCTCGCCGAGTACGGCGTCCCCCTCCCCGACGCCTACATAGGCCAGGGCGACTTCCAGGCCGAGAGCGGGCGGCGGGTCACGGAGGGGTTCCTCGACCTGCCCGAGCCGCCCGAGGTCGTGTTCGCCACGGACAACCTGATGGCGCTGGGTGCGCTGGACGCGGTGCGGGCGCGGGGGCTCCGGGTGCCATGTGACATAGCACTGGCCGCCTTCGACGACATCCCCTGGTTCGTCCACACCGACCCGCCCGTCACCGCCATCGCCCAGCCCACCGGCGAGCTCGGCCGTGCCGCCGTCCGCGCGCTGGTCGACCGGATCGAGGGCCGGCCCCCGCAGTCCGTCACCCTCCCCGCCCGGCTCGTCGTCCGCCGCTCGTGCGGCGAGCACCCCGACCCCCCGCAGTCCCCCACCCCTGTGCAAAGGAGCACGTCGTGAGCAACCCGGACGAGTTGCTGCGCATCGAGGGCATACGCAAGTCCTTCCCCGGCGTGGTCGCGCTCGACGGCGTCGACTTCGATCTGCGCCGGGGCGAGGTGCACGTGCTCCTCGGTGAGAACGGCGCGGGCAAGAGCACCCTCATCAAGATGCTCTCCGGCGCCTACACCCCCGACGCGGGGCGGATCCTGGCCGGCGGCGAGGAGGTGCGCATCCACGGTGCGCAGGACTCCGAGCGGCTCGGGATCGCCACCATCTACCAGGAGTTCAACCTCGTCCCCGATCTCACGGTCGCCGAGAACATCTTCCTGGGACGGCAGCCGCGCCGTTTCGGGATGATCGACCGGAAGAAGATGGAGGCCGACGCCGAGGTCCTGCTGGAGCGGGTCGGCGTGCACGTGTCGCCTCGCGCGCGGGTCCGTGAACTCGGCATCGCCCGCCTCCAGATGGTGGAGATCGCCAAGGCGCTCAGCCTGGACGCGCGCGTGCTCGTCATGGACGAGCCGACCGCCGTGCTCACCTCGGAGGAGGTGGAGAAACTCTTCGCGATCGTGCGGCAGTTGCGGGCCGACGGGGTGGGGATCGTCTTCATCACGCACCACCTGGAGGAGATCGCCGCTCTCGGGGACCGGGTGACGGTGATCCGGGACGGGAAGAGCGTGGGCCAGGTGCCCGCCACCACCCCGCAGGACGAGCTGGTACGGCTCATGGTCGGGCGCTCCATCGAGCAGCAGTACCCGAGGGAGCGGGCGGAGACCGGCGCCGCGCTGCTCTCCGTCCAGGGGCTGACCCGGGACGGCGTCTTCCACGACGTGAGCTTCGAGGTGCACGCGGGTGAGGTCGTCGGGATCGCCGGGCTCGTGGGCGCCGGTCGTACGGAGGTCGTACGGGCCGTCTTCGGGGCCGATCCGTACGACAAGGGGGCCGTGAAGGTCTCCGGTTCGGCCCTGCGGCGGCACGACGTGAACGCGGCCATGGCCGCCGGGATCGGGCTCGTCCCGGAGGACCGCAAGGGGCAGGGGCTGGTGCTGGACGCCTCCGTGGAGGAGAACCTCGGGCTGGTGACGCTGCGGAAGGCGACCCGGGCCGGGATCGTCGACCTCAAGGGGCAGCACGTCGCCGCCGAGCGGATCGCCGGGCGGCTGGGCGTGCGGATGGCCGGGCTCGGTCAGCACGTGCGCACGCTCTCCGGCGGCAACCAGCAGAAGGTCGTCATCGGCAAGTGGCTGCTCGCCGACACCAGGGTGCTGATCCTCGACGAGCCGACGCGCGGTATCGACGTCGGCGCCAAGGTCGAGATCTACCAGCTGGTCAACGAGCTGACGGCCGCCGGAGCCGCCGTGCTGATGATCTCCAGCGACCTGCCCGAGGTGCTCGGGATGAGCGACCGGGTGCTGGTCATGGCCCAGGGCCGGATCGCGGGCGAACTGACCGCGGACGAGGCCACCCAGGACGCCGTCATGTCCCTGGCCGTGAGCACCCCGGCGGCCCCGGCCACCCCGAGCGCCCCGACTGTCCCGGCTGTCCCCGCCACCCCCACCACAACCGACAAGGAGGCCGGACGTGGCCACTGACACGCTCAAGAGCAGCAGCACGGGCGCCGGTGGCGCCGCGGGCGTGCGCCGGCTGCTCCTCGACAACGGCGCGCTCACCGCGCTGATCGTTCTCGTCATCGCCATGTCGGCGCTGTCCGGGGACTTCCTCACCACCGACAACCTGCTCAACGTCGGTGTCCAGGCGGCCGTGACGGCGATCCTCGCCTTCGGCGCGACCTTCGTGATCGTCGCGGCGGGCATCGACCTGTCGGTGGGTTCGGTGGCGGCCCTGTCGGCCACCGTGCTGGCGTGGAGCGCCACCTCGCACGGGGTGCCGGTGTTCCTGGCCGTCGTCCTCGCCGTCGCCACCGGCATCGCGGCCGGTCTCGTCAACGGCTTCCTCATCGCGTACGGCAAGCTGCCGCCGTTCATCGCGACGCTGGCGATGCTGTCGGTGGGGCGCGGTCTGGCGCTGGTCATCTCCGGCGGCTCCCCCATCGCCTTCCCCGACTCGGTCTCGCACCTCGGCGACACCCTCGGCGGCTGGCTGCCGGTGCCGGTGCTGGTCATGGTCCTCATGGGACTGATCGCGGCCTTCGTCCTCGGCCGTACCTACATCGGGCGCTCGATGTACGCGATCGGCGGCAACGAGGAGGCCGCCCGGCTCTCCGGGCTGCGGGTGCAGAAGCAGAAGCTCGCGATCTACGCGCTGTCCGGGCTGTTCGCGGCCGTCGCCGGCATCGTGCTGGCCGCCCGGCTCTCCTCGGCGCAGCCGCAGGCCGCCAACGGCTACGAACTGGACGCCATCGCGGCCGTCGTGATCGGCGGCGCCTCGCTGGCCGGGGGCACCGGCAAGGCGTCCGGCACGCTGATCGGCGCGCTGATCCTCGCGGTGCTGCGCAACGGCCTCAACCTGCTCAACGTGTCCGCGTTCTGGCAGCAGGTCGTCATCGGTGTCGTCATCGCGCTGGCCGTGCTCCTGGACACCGTGCGCCGCAAGGCCGGGGCCGGTTCGGTGGTCACCGGCGGGGACGGCGGCAAGGGCAGGCAGGCCGGGACGTACGCGCTCGCGGCCGTGGTCACCGTGGCGCTGGTCGCCGCGACCTCTCTCCTGCACACCGGTTCCTCCTCCGCCAACCCGAAGATCGGCCTGTCCCTGTCCACCCTCAACAACCCCTTCTTCGTGCAGATCCGCTCCGGCGCCCAGGCCGAGGCGAAGAAGCTGGGCGTGGACCTGACCGTCACGGACGCCCAGAACGACGCCTCGCAGCAGGCCAACCAGCTGCAGAACTTCACCAGTTCGGGACTGGGCGCGATCATCGTCAACCCGGTCGACTCGGACGCGGCGAGCAACTCCGTGCAGGCCGCCGACAAGGCCGGCATCCCGGTGGTCGCCGTCGACCGGGGCGTCAACAACGCCACCACGGCGACCCTGGTCGCCTCCGACAACGTCGCCGGCGGCGAGCTGGCCGCGAAGACGATCGCCGAGAAGCTGGGCGGCCAGGGCAAGATCGTGATCCTGCAGGGCCAGGCCGGCACCTCCGCCGCCCGGGAGCGCGCGCAGGGCTTCGCCGACGGCCTGAAGGCCTACCCCGGCATCCAGGTGGTGGCCCAGCAGCCCGCCGACTTCGACCGCACCAAGGGCCTCGACGTGATGTCGAACCTGCTCCAGGCACACCCGGACGTCCAGGGCGTCATCGCCGCCAACGACGAGATGGCCCTCGGCGCGATCAAGGCGCTGGGTTCCAGGGCCGGTTCGTCGGTGTCGGTGGTCGGCTTCGACGGCACCCCGGACGGCCTGACCGCCGTGAAGAACGGAACGCTGTACGCGTCGGTCGCCCAACAGCCGTCCCAGCTCGGGAAGATCGCCGTGGACAACGCCCTCAAGGCGGTCAAGGACCAGAAGATCCCGTCGGCGATCAAGGTCCCGGTGAAGGTGGTCACGAAGGACAACGTGGCCGGGTTCACGGGCTGAGACACCAGGGAGGCGGCCGGGCGCTTGAATGGAGCCCCGGCCGCCTCGACCCATTTGTTTAGGGAGTCACGTGATGTACGACTACGACCTGCTGGTCGTCGGCTCGGCCAACGCCGACCTGGTGATCGGGGTCGAGCGGCGCCCTGCCGCCGGTGAGACCGTGCTCGGCGGCGACCTCGCCACCCACCCCGGCGGCAAGGGCGCCAACCAGGCGGTCGCGGCCGCCCGGCTCGGTGCCCGTACCGCCCTGCTGGCCCGGGTCGGCGACGACGCGCACGGCAGGCTGCTGCTCGACTCGCAGCGGGCGGCCGGTGTGGACACGGTGGGCGTGCTGGTGGGCGGGGCGCCGACGGGCGTCGCGCTGATCACCGTGGACCCCTCGGGCGACAACAGCATCGTGGTGTCCCCGGGCGCGAACGGCCGTCTCGCACCGGAGGACGTACGGGCCGCGGGCAGCCTCTTCCACGCCTCCCGGGTGGTCTCCACCCAGCTGGAGATCCCGCTGGAGACGGTGCTGGAGGTCGTCCGGAACCTGGCCCCCGACAGCCGTTTCGTCCTCAACCCGTCCCCGCCGCGCCCCCTCCCCGGTGAGGTCCTGGCGGCCTGCGACCCGCTGATCGTGAACGAGCACGAGGCGCGGGTGCTCCTCGGCGACGCCTGCGTGAGCGAGGAACCGGCCGACTGGGCGCGGCTCCTGCTCGCCAAGGGCCCGAAGTCGGTGGTCGTGACCCTGGGCGCGGAGGGTGCGCTGGTGGCCGACCGCCACGGGGTCGTGCCGGTGCCGTCCGTGAAGGTGGACGCGGTCGACACCACGGGCGCCGGGGACGCGTTCACGGCAGCCCTCGCGGTACGGCTCGGCGGGGGCGCCGGCCTCGCGGAGGCGGCGGCGTACGCGGCCCGGGTCGGGGCGGCGGCGGTGACGAAGCGGGGTGCGCAGGAGTCGTACCCGACGGCGGCGGAGGTCGACGCGCTGTGAGGAGGGCGGGGATCCTCAACCGCCATCTCGCGGGCGCGCTCGCCGAGTTGGGGCACGGCCACGGGGTGCTGGTGTGCGACGCCGGGATGCCGATCCCACACGGCCCCCGGGTCGTGGACCTCGCCTTCCGGGCCGGGGTGCCGTCCTTCGCGGAGGTGCTGGACGGCCTGTTGGCGGAGCTGGTCGTGGAGGGCGCGACGGCGGCGACGGAGGTACGCGGAGCCAACCCGGCCGCCGCCAGGCTCCTGGACGACCACTTTCCCGACCTGGCCCTGGTCCCGCACGAGCGGCTGAAGGAGCTGTCGTGGGGCGCCCACCTGGTGGTCCGCACGGGCGAGGCCCGGCCGTACGCGAACGTGCTGCTGCGGTGCGGGGTGTTCTTCTAGGAGTCCGCCGCCGTGGGGAGCAGCACGGACCGGCGGGTCCCGGCGTTCCGGGGCCCGCCGATCCGTCATCCGCCGGTCAGCAGATGGACGACCAGCGGTGCGAGCGGAACTTGAGGTTGATGTTCGACGCGGTATCGCCGTGCTGCGCGATGAACCAGCACCTGGTACCGCCGTAGTTCGCACCGTCGTAGAGAACGACCCAGTCGTACGAGGACGACGTGCCGTTGTTCTTGGCCGACCCGACGACCTGGTCGTCGGCCCACGAACACACGACGGGGGCGTTGTACCAGTCCACGTCGGCGTTCGACCACGTGCACCGGCTGCCCGTGCCGGCGGTCCCGGTCCAGATGCACAGATCGCCGCTCGGACAGTCCCACGCCGCTTGCGTCGAGGCACTCGCGGCACTCGGTGCGATCAGGCCCAGGGCGGTCGTGGCGATGGCGAGCGCCGCGGCGGCGAGGGTCCTGCGGCCCCGACGTGGTGTGCGGCCGGACTTCCGGTCGTGCTCCTGCTCGTGCGAGGACATTCCGTGCCCTTTCTCGTGGACAGCGCCAACGTGCCTATGACTGGCGAAAATCCATGTTTCCGACCGGGCATGTCACTGTCATCCTCATGCGAGTGCACTGACATGTCGCAGGTCACCGACGGGGGCTCACGGGGACAGGGATGCTCCGCTTTCATTTCACGTCCGAGGACCTCACCAGGGTCAGAGTGGCGACCGAGCCGCATGCGCTGTGGGAGATCGCGGTCAGTCTGCACCGGCTCCAGACCCGCGAGGGCCGCCGGGCCTACGCGCCCTGGTTCCGTGCCGCGCGTGCCGCGTTGCGCCAGGACGGGCTCGAGCGGACGGTGCGGACCTTCCTGCTGCCGCTCTTCCCGCGCGCCAGCTACTTCCCCGACTTCCTGACGCCGCCGGAGGGCGCCCACGGGCTGGACGCCGGGCTGGAGGCCGTTCTGGCGACGCCGTACGAGCGGGTCGCGAGCGAGGTCGACGTACTCAGCCGGGGCGTCGGTGCCCCGGCCTGGGCAGGCCGGCTCACCGAGCGGGACCTGCGCGAACAACTCGTGGACGCCCTGCGCGCCTACCACCGTGCCGTGATCGCGCCGCACGAGGAGGTCATCCAGGAACGGCTGCACGCCGAGCGGGCCCGGCACGCCCACACCCTGTTCCACGCCGGGACCGAGGGCCTGCTCACCGGACTCGGCCCCACGATCCACTGGCGGCCACCGGTCCTGGAGATCGATCCGTATCCGGCCCACCGCGATGTCCACCTCGACGGGCAGGGGCTGCTCCTGATCCCCTCCCACTTCTGCTGGCACGCCCCCATCGCCCTTGCCGACCCCGGCCTCCCGCCCGTGCTGCTCTACCCCCTCCACCACCTGCCGGCGATGACCCCGCAGGCCGGCTCCCCACCGCTGAACGCGCTGCTCGGCCCCACCCGCGCCGCCATCCTGAGGGCCAGCGCGACCGGCTCCACCACCACCGAGGCCGCCCGCCGGGCCGGTGTGACCCCTACGACGGCAAGCCATCACACCGCCGTACTGCGGGACGCGGGCCTGATCACCAGCCACCGCCACGCCAACACCGTGCTGCACACCCTGACCCCGCTCGGGGCCGCACTGCTGCGCCGCGCCGGGCATGCTTCGAGGGGGCCCGGTCCGTCGACCGAACCCCCTCGGCTTACCCCCTCCGTATCAGAACCCCCGTAGATCCCCCCGGATCCCCCTCCGAAAGCCCTGATGCCAAGTACGACCGGCAGGGTGGGGAGAGGGTTGTACGGCAGTCCAAGATTTTTCCGGGCAGGACGCGTCTCACGTTTCCGGCCGCTCGCGCGTCTTCCTTCTGGCACAGGTGGCACTCGCAGAGGAGACCGGGATGGATACGCGCCACGCGCTGGTGGAGACGGTGCTGGGTCGGCTCACGCTCGTCGCCGGCGGTGACGCGCTGGTGGGGCTGTACTTTCCGCGCTACCGGTACACGCCCCCCGCATGGCCCCTGGGGCGCCGCGTCGACGCACCGGCGGATCCGGTCCTGGCGCAGGCGGAGAGCGAGCTGAGCGAGTACTTCGCCGGGCGCCGACGCGTGTTCGATGTTCCTGCCGTGACGGACGGTGACGAGTTCCAGGAGCGGGTGTGGGCGCTGCTTCGGGAGATTCCGTTCGGTGAGCGGATCACCTACGGCGACATCGCCGTCGAACTGGGGGACAAGGAGAGCTCCGATGAGCAGCACCGACGGTTCGGGCATCAGCGCACTCACCGCCGTGACGGGCGGCACCGTCGAGCATCTGGCCGAGCTCCGGGCCCGGCTGGCCGCCCGGGCCGAGCAGGCGGGCATGGTCGATGTCGCCTACCGCACCATCGACACCCCCGTCGGAGCGCTGCTGCTGGCCGCGACCGATCAGGGCCTGGTCCGCGTGGCCTACGCGAGGGAGGGTTTCGACGACGTCCTCGGCGTCCTCGCGGCGAGGATCAGCCCGCGCGTCCTGCACGCTCCGGCGCGCCTGGACGAGACGGCCCGGCAGATCGAGCAGTACTTCGCCGGCACCCGGCACACCTTCGACGTGCGGCTGGACCACCGGCTGTCGTCCGGGTTCCGGGAGACCGTGCAGTTGCTGCTCCCGCGCATCGAGTACGGGCACACGCTGAGCTACAAGCAGGTGGCCGAGATGGCGGGCAGCCCGAAGGCGGTCCGCGCCGTCGGGACCGCGTGCGCGACCAACCCGCTCCCCGTCGTCGTCCCCTGCCACCGGGTGCTGCGCACCGACGGCGGCCTGGGCGGGTATGTCGGAGGCCTGGCCGCGAAGACCCTGCTGCTCGACCTGGAGAAGGAGGCCGCATGACGAACCTCCGCAGCACCCCGATCTCACCTCTCACCTCTCACCTCTCTCGTCTCTCGTCTCTCCTCTCGCATCCCCCGTCTCACGTTCGGGGGCGCCGGGACGTCTTCCCTTCGGGACCGAGATCCGGTCCGTAAGGAGACGACGATGTCCGACATCCGCACCCGGCAGGAGCGCGCCGAGCAGTTCCGCAGCCTGCACGACGACTTCCTCGTGCTGCCCAACGCCTGGGACGCGGGCAGCGCTCACCTGATCACCGCGGCCGGTGCCAAGGCCATCGCGACCTCGTCAGGCGCGCAGTCGTGGTCGCAGGCCGTTCCCGACGGCCGCTCGCTCGCCATGGCGGACGTGCTGGCGAACATCGAGCGCATCGTGGCGGCGACCGGCCTGCCCGTCAGCGCCGACATCGAGAACGCCTACGCCGACAGCGCCGACGGCCTGCGCGCGACGGTCACGCAGTTCCTCGCCACCGGCATCGTCGGCGTCAACCTGGAGGACTCCGGCGCGTCCGACGGCCCGCTCTACGACACCGCGGCGGCCGCCGACCGTGTCGCGGCCGCCCGCGCGGCGGCCAAGGACACGGGCGTCGACCTGTTCGTCAACGCCCGCACCGACGTGTTCCTCCTCGCCGTGGGCGAGGAGGACGGCCGGCTCGCCGACGTCATCGCCCGCGGAAACGCCTACCGGGAGGCCGGCGCCGACGGCCTGTTCGTTCCCGGTCTGCTCAACACCGGCGCGCTCGGCACCGTCGCGCGCGAGACCGGACTGAAGATCAACGCCATGTGGCTGCCCGGCGCACCCGCGCCCGAAGAGCTCCGCGACGCCGGTGTCTCCCGGTACTCCGCCGGGACGGCGATCGCCCAGGTCGCCTACACCGGCGCCTTCGATGCGGCCCGCTCGTTCCTCGCCGGTCTGTACACGCCGATGGTCGGCGCCATCGACTACTTCGCGTTCAACGACAAGTTCGCGAAGTGACCCGACCGGGGTGGGCGGTCAACGCCCGCGGCCGCCCACCCCATCCTCGGTCGAACCCCGAACCCGGCACCCCGAACCCCGCACCGCCCCGGCTGCCGTGAGCGTGTCAATTAACCACAATCTAAGGGAGCCGTGAGGACAGGTGACCCATAGGATCCATAGGATTCGGCGAGCGCGCAGGCGCCCCGACGACACCTGCCCCACCCCGGATCGGACGGGGTGGGGCAGGATCTCAGGGCAGCCGGTCAGGGGAAACCGGCGTGTTCAGCCGCGGCACACCGCGGACGGATTCAGCGGACCGTGACGGACACGTTCTTGGAGACGGTGCTGCCGTCCTTGACCCGCAGGACCTCGACACCCTTCTTGTCGAACTTGTCGGTGAGCTTGTAGGCCGCCTTGGAGACCTTCGCCGTCGCGGGCAGCGAGACCCACTTCGAGCCGTCCTTGACCTGGAGGGTCACCTTGCTGCCCTCCTTGAGGCCGTCGACCTTGCCGGTGAAGGTGACGACATCGCCCGGCTTGACGGTGCTCTTGCTCGCCTTGAGGGTGATCGAGGAGGCCGGGGCCGGGGCGGCGACGGCGGCGGTGGCACCGGCGGCGACGAGTGCGGCAGAGGCCACGGCAACGGCGGCGATACGCATGTTCACAGAGAACTCCTTGGTTTTTAATTACCTTTTCCAGCCGCAATGTTGGGCCATTTGCTCGCCCCTTGCGGCCGACTCGAATCCTATAGACACGGCCTGGCCGGACCCGGTTCCAGGCGATCGCAAAAAACCTGAACTGACAGGTGAGCCACAGCAAATGTGAAACACGGAAATCGCTGAGCAGCGGATATAAAGAAAACCTGTGTGAAGAACTCCTCACACAGGTTCTGGGCTGCCTGCGGCAGCGTGAACGCACCGTCAGTTCTCCAACCGGACCGGCATCAGGAGCGAGAAGGCCTCCTCGTCCTCGGGCCGACGGATCACGATCGGCGCCGTGGGCGCGCCGAACTCCAGAACCAGTCGGTCACGGGCCCCGGCGGCCAGCGCGGCCAGCAGGAACTCACGGTTGACGGCGACACGGTCCGGGTCTTCGTCGACATCGGCGCAGAGGGTCACCGCCCCGCCGTCCTCCACCCCGAGCACGCTGAGGTCGGGCTCCCCGGCCTCCCCGGAGCGGACCGGCCCCGTCTCCAGAGCCTGCCGGAAGGCCGCCACCTCGACGACGGTGCGGCGTCCGCCGGCCCGGGGCAGGAGCCGGCGGTAGTCGGGGAAGTCGTGGTCGAGGCACCGGCCGGCCGCCTGCCGGTCCCCGGCCTCCAGTGTCACCCGGTCACCGTCGAGAGAGAGTCGCGCAGATCCCTCACCGTCCAGGAGCGCACGCATCGCGTCGATGACCGGACTGGGCACGATGACCTGCACCCGGTCCCTGCCATGCCCGGCGACACCGGCCCGCGCGACCGCCATCCGGTACCGGTCGGTGGCCACCGCGTGCAGGCTCTCGCCCTCGATGTCGAACAGAACCCCGCCGAGCATCGGCAGTTCGGGGTCGGTGCTCGCCGCGAAGCGGACCGTGTCCAGTACGGCTGCCAGCTCCGGCGCGGCGACGGACAGGCGGACGGAGGCGGAGGCGATGTGGGGCGAGGTCATGGCATTCTCCCGGTGATCGAGTAGCGCTCGGAGCGCGGAGAACTCGGCGCGGGCATCGGACAGCCCCTGTTCGAGACGGCACAGGTGTGCCGTGAGCAGCTTCCGGACCAGACCGGTGTCCGGGCCGCACCAGCCGGCCAGCACCAGCCGGATGTCCGCCAGCGGCATCCCTGCCCGGCGCAGGCGGGCCAGCACCCGGGCCTCCTCCACCTGCCCAGGGTCGTACCAGCGGTATCCGCTCACCGGATCCACCCAGGCAGGCACCAGCACACCGGCCCGGTCGTAGAACCGCAGGGCACTCACGCCCAGCCCGCTGTCACGGGCCAGTTCCCCGATGCTGCGCATGTCGTTCTCCACAACCGGCACTCTGGGCCCTGCACCAGGTCGAGGGTCAACCCGGCAACCGCACGCCCCCGCTCCCGAAACTCAGGAGGCTTTCTCGCAGGCAACTTGATGAAGAGCCCGGAGCTGGTGGAAACCGTCTTCGGATGGCACAAGTCCGGAGCCTCCGGCCCGGCGTTGGTCTTCGCGTCCAGCGGCTGGGCCACGTTCGTAGGGGCCGTGCGGGACGGGCGTATCAGTAGCTGACGCCCCGGAAGTGCAGGAACGCGGTCCGCAGTTCGGAATCGAGGAGGAGGCCGAGAAGCTCCTCCTCGCCCGCGAACAGGGCATCGGCCGCCGGATGGCCGGACTGGTGGAACATGGCGACCAGTACATCGATGAGAGGGCGGTTCCAGGCGACCCGGACGATCCGCTTCGCCTTGTCACGGTCTCCCTTGTCCATGGCTGTGCGCCACAGCTCGACGGAGTCCCTGGCCGTCCAGTAGGCGTCCACGCGCCCCTTGACCAGGACCGCTCTTTCGTTGAGGCCGAACACCTCGATACAGGCCCGCCCCCGGTCGGTCAGGCTCCGGTACGTACCGAGCGGGAGCACCAGCCGTAGGTGGTCCAAGGGGTCCTCGGCCGTCGGGTCGACGAGGAGAGGGCTGCCATCGGCTGCGGTGGGGAAGAGGTTCCGCTTCTGGTTGCTGTTGCAGAACGAGCAGGCGAGCAGATGGTTGAGCCAGTCGAAGGTACGCAGCGGGGCGAGGCTCTTCGGCTCGAAGTGGTCGATGTCCGTGCCCTGGCCGTCACCGCAGTACATGCAGCGTTCGTGGCCGGGAGCCATCTCCGCGAGCCCCTTGACGAGTGCGGGGCGGACCTGCCGGCGGTTCGCCCAGAGTTCCTTCGCCCTGTCCTTGCGTTCCTGCTCCGTGGCCTGCTGCCGGATGTCGTCGGTGTAGTCCCTCAAGCGATCCACCGTGTCCGCCGGCAGGACGGCACGCCGAAGCCGGATCACTCCCGCTCGTCCTTGATCTCCTCCGCGATCCGTCGGAGGTGCGCGCCCACCTCGTCCACGCGGGCCGACGGCGAGCTGGCGAGCCGTTCCTTGAGTTCCCGATAACGGGCGAGCGACTCCGCCGACGGGACCCCGTCGTAGACCTCCGCCTCCAGCTCCACAAACTCGGCCCTCGCCCGCTCGGCCTGCTCGGAGTAGGGCGTGTCGAGACCGAAGAGGTCGGAGAGCACTGCGTCGTCACCGCTGCCGTACACCACCCGGTCGTACAGGTTCTGGTCGACGACCTCGGGCGGGCGCGCCTGGTCCACGCCCGGCAGCCTGATGAGGCCGCCCGGGTCGGCCGCCTGGCAGATGTAGGGGCTGTGCGTGGTGACGATGAACTGGATGCGGGGGAAGTGGGCGGTCAGCCAGGGGCCGATCCGGCGCTGCCAGGAGACGTGCAGATGGGCGTCGATCTCGTCGATGATGACGACGCCGGGCGTCATCAGCGCGATCGGCTCCCCGCCGGCCGCCCAGGGACGGGACTCCCACAGGTCGTCGCCGAACACGTCGTGCAGCTGCTTGAGGATGTCGACGACGAGTGCCGCCACCGTACGGAACCCGTCGCTCATCTCCCGCAGCGGGAAGCGGCTGCCGTGCCGTTCGACCCACAGGCCCTCGGAGTCGACGTCGTCGATGCGGTACCCGTCCGGCAGCAGCCCGTCTCCGAGCAGCGCCAGTGCGAACTCCTTCAGCCCCTGGGCGCCCGATCTTCTTTCCAGCGCGCGCAGATGCTGCTCGATCAGCCAGGTGACGCCTTCGGCGAGGGAGGCGTCCTCGTGGAAGAGGCTCGTGTGCCTGGCCACGGGCCCGGACGCCAGCATCAGCCGCTGCACCTCGCCCGAGCCGCCGGCCATCCGCCGGAACGGCCCGTAGGCCGCGGAGAACCAGCCCGCGGGACTGTCAGCCCAGGGACCGCGGCGGGCGATACTCGTCTGTGCCTTGGTGTACCTGATCTCGTCGGGCCCGGACAGGACGCCCCGGCGGATCGGAACCCTGCCTGCGAAGCCGTCGCGGGGCGTCTTCCAACTCAGCCCGGCCCAGAACGCACCAGCGGGCGGACGGCCCTGCGAGAACCGGTCGTGCTGCGTGTCACGGCTGATCTCGACCTCGACCTGACCCGCTGTACGCGCTTCCGTCACCCAGTTCTCGAACTGAGGCACCAGACTGCGGGCCACCCCGGGCCCGGTGAGCGCCAGCGCCATGGCCCGCAGCAGCGTGGTCTTGCCCGAGCCGTTGCGTCCGGCGAGCACCGTCCACCCGGCGTGACTTCCGTCGGGGCGGGTCAGCGTGAGGTCGACTTCGCGGGGGCCGTGGAAGGGCTTGATGTCCTTCACGATGATCCGGCTGACGTACATGGGCGTCGGCGTCCGTTCGCTCGGGTGTCACCCCGATCTTAGGGGCGAGGCCTGCCGGCCTGCCCGTCATCACAGGACGCGGGCAGGCCACCGGCCCGTCAGTCCGCCGCGTGCTCCAGGAACCGGGTCGCCGTCTCCGCCAGCACCTCGCGGCCGTCCCTCGCCCACAGCCCGTCGTTGAACAGCTCGACCTCGATGGGACCGGTGTAACCGGCCGCCTCCACATATCCCTTCCACTCGCGCATGTCGATCGCGCCGTCGCCGATCTGGCCGCGGCCGTTGAGGACGCCTTCGGGCAACGGGGTGGTCCAGTCGGCGAGTTGGAAGGTGTGGATGCGGCCGCCCGCCCCGGCCCGGGCGATCTGCTCAGGTGCCCGGTCGTCCCACCAGATGTGGTACGTGTCGACCGTGACCCCGACCTGGTGGGCCGGGAAGCGTTCCGCGAGGTCCAGGGCCTGGGTGAGGGTGGAGACCACGCAGCGGTCGGAGGCGTACATCGGGTGGAGGGGCTCGATGGCCAGGCGGACGCCGTGCTGTTCGGCGTAGGGGCCGAGTTCGGCGAGGGCGTCGGCGATGCGTTCACGGGCGCCGTGCAGGTCCTTGGAGCCGGCCGGCAGGCCGCCGGAGACCAGGACCAGGGTGTCCGTGCCGAGGGTCGCGGCCTCCTCGACCGCCCGCCGGTTGTCGGCGAGCGCGGCGGCCCGCTCGCCCGGGTCGATGGCCGTGAAGAAGCCGCCGCGGCACAGGGTGGTGACGGTCAGGCCGGCCTCGCGGACCAGCTTGGCGGTGGCGTCGACGCCGTAGGACCGGACCGGCTCGCGCCACAGGCCGACGCCCGGCACGCCCAGTTGCGTGCAGGCGTCGGCCAGTTCGGGCAGCGTCAGCTGCTTGACGGTCATCTGGTTGATGGAGAAGCGGGAGAGGTCGCCGGTCACTGGTTCACTCCGTACAGGGCGAGGAGGGTCTTCATCCGGTCCTCGGCCAGCTTCGGGTCCGGGAACAGGCCCAGGCCGTCGGCGAGTTCGTAGGCGCGCGCGAAGTGCGGGAGGGAACGCGCCGACTGCAGGCCGCCGACCATCGTGAAGTGGCTCTGGTGGCCGGCCAGCCAGGCCAGGAAGACCACGCCCGTCTTGTAGAAGCGGGTGGGGGTCTGGAAGAGGTGCCGGGAGAGTTCGACGGTGGGGTCGAGGAGGGTACGGAAGCCCGCCGTGTCGCCCGTGTCCAGGACCCGGACCGCCTGAGCCGCCAGCGGCCCCAGCGGGTCGAAGATGCCGAGCAGGGCGTGGCTGAAGCCCTGCTCGTCGCCCGCGATCAGCTCGGGGTAGTTGAAGTCGTCGCCGGTGTAGCAGCGGACGCCCTGCGGCAGGCGGCGGCGCAGGTCGACCTCGCGCTGCGCGTCCAGCAACGACACCTTGATGCCGTCGACCTTGTCGGGGTGGGCGGCGATGACCTCCAGGAAGGTGTCGGTGGCCGTGTCGAGGTCGGCCGAGCCCCAGTAGCCCTCCAGCGCCGGGTCGAACATCGGGCCGAGCCAGTGCAGGACCACCGGCTCGGCGGCCTGGCGCAGCAGGTGGCCGTAGACGTCGAGGTAGTCCTCGGGACCGGTGGCGGCGGCCGCGAGCGCCCGGGAGGCCATCAGGATGGCCTGGGCGCCCGACTCCTCGACGAGGGCGAGCTGCTCCTCGTACGCGGCCCGGATCCCGGCGAGGGTGCCGCCGCCGGTGAGCTGGTCGGTGCCGACACCGCAGGCGATCCGGCCGCCCACCGCACGGGCCTCGGCGGCGCTGCGGCGGATCAGCTCGGCCGCGCCCGCCCAGTCCAGGCCCATGCCGCGCTGGGCGGTGTCCATCGCCTCGGCGACGCCCAGGCCGTGCGACCACAGGTGGCGGCGGAAGGCGAGGGTGGCGTCCCAGTCGACGGCGGCGGGCGCGTCGGGGCTGGTGTCGGCGAACGGGTCGGCGACGACGTGCGCCGCCGAGAAGACCGTACGGGAGGTGAAGGGGGTGCCCGGGGTGAGGGCAAGGGGCTCGCTGCGGGGTTCGTACGCCCGCAGCGACCCGTCCGGGGCGGGGAGGTGGAGGGTCACAGCTCGATCTCCGGTACGTCGAGGCGGCGGCCCTCCGCCGACGACTTCAGGCCCAGCTCGGCGAGCTGGACGCCGCGGGCGCCGGCCAGCAGGTCCCAGTGGTAGGGGGCGTCGGCGTAGACGTGCTTGAGGAACAGCTCCCACTGGGCCTTGAAGCCGTTGTCGAACTCGGTGTTGTCGGGGATCTCCTGCCACTGGTCGCGGAAGGCGTAGGTGGCGGGGATGTCCGGGTTCCAGACCGGCTTGGGGGTCGCGCTGCGGTGCTGGACACGGCAGTTACGGAGGCCGGCGACCGCTGAGCCTTCGGTGCCGTCCACCTGGAACTCGACCAGTTCGTCCCGGTTGACGCGGACCGTCCAGGAGGAGTTGATCTGGGCGATCGCGCCGCCGTCGAGCTCGAAGATGCCGTACGCGGCGTCGTCCGCCGTCGCGTCGTAGGGCTTGCCGTTCTCGTCCCAGCGCTGCGGGATGTGGGTGGCGGTGAGGGCCTGGACGGACTTCACCCGGCCGAACAGCTCGTGCAGGACGTACTCCCAGTGCGGGAACATGTCGACGACGATGCCGCCGCCGTCCTCCGCGCGGTAGTTCCAGGACGGGCGCTGCGCCTCCTGCCAGTCGCCCTCGAAGACCCAGTAGCCGAACTCGCCGCGGACCGAGAGGATCCGGCCGAAGAAGCCGCCGTCGATGAGCCGCTTCAGCTTGAGCAGGCCGGGCAGGAAGATCTTGTCCTGGACGACGCCGGACTTGACGCCCTTGGCGTGCGCGAGCCTGGCCAGCTCCAGGGCGCCCTCCAGGCCGGTCGCCGTCGGCTTCTCGGTGTAGATGTGCTTTCCGGCCGCGATGGCCTGCTGGAGGGCCTCCTCGCGGGCGGAGGTGACCTGGGAGTCGAAGTAGATGTCGATGGTGGGGTCGGCGAGCACGGCCGCCAGGTCCGTCGAGATGTGCTCGTCGGACAGGCCGTGGCGGTCGGCGATCTCGCGGAGCGCGTACTCGCGGCGGCCGACCAGGACCGGTTCCGGCCACAGCACCGTGCCGTCGCCGAGGTCGAGTCCGCCCTGCTCGCGCAGGGCGAGGATCGAGCGGACGAGGTGCTGGCGGTAGCCCATGCGCCCGGTGACGCCGTTCATGGCGATACGCACCGTCTTGCGGTTCACGTGGTTCCTTTCGTCCGCGTGCGTCTCAGCAACGCAGCAAGCGCTTTCTATATGGTCAGAAGCTAGCCTTTGAACCCTGGTCTGTACAAGACCGTGATGGGGTCGAGTTGTTCGAGGGGGCGAACAACAGGAGTGAATGGCCTTATGGTCTGCACGGCAAGGGGGCTTCCTTTGAACAGTCTGTGGATCGGCCTGTCGATCAGGCTGTGTACGACGACGTACGACGAGATGCGCGACCGGAGGACGACGAGATGACGGTGACCCTGGCGGACGTGGCGGCCCGCGCCCAGGTCTCGCCCGCGACGGTGTCGCGCGTACTGAACGGCAACTACCCCGTGGCGGCGACCACCCGGGAACGGGTGCTGCGGGCGGTGGACGAGCTGGACTACGTCCTCAACGGGCCGGCGAGCGCGCTCGCGGCGGCCACCTCCGACCTGGTCGGCATCCTCGTCAACGACATCGCCGACCCGTTCTTCGGGATCATGGCGAGCGCGATCCAGGCCGAGATCGGCGGTCCGGGCGGGCGCGCGGGCGGCGAGCGGCTGGCGGTGACCTGCAACACCGGGGGCTCGCCGGAGCGGGAGCTGACGTACCTGACCCTGCTGCAGCGGCAGCGGGCGGCGGCGGTGATCCTGACCGGCGGGGCCGTGGAGGACGCGCCGCACGCGGCGGCGGTGGCGGCGAAGCTGCGCAAGCTGGCGGACGCGGGGACCCGGGTGGTGCTGTGCGGGCGGCCGCCGGCGCCGGACACCGACGCGGTGGCGCTGACCTTCGACAACCGCGGTGGCGGCAAGCAGCTGACCGAGCATCTCATCGGGCTCGGCCACCGGCGCCTCGGGTACATCGCGGGACCCGAGGAGCGGACCACCACCCGGCACCGGCTGGAGGGCCACCGGGCCGCGCTGGCCGAGGCGGGCATCGAGGAGGACCCGCGCTGGACCGTGCACGGGCGCTACGACCGCCGGGCGGGGTACGAGGCGACGCTGGAGCTGCTGCGCCGGGACCCGTCGCTCACCGCGGTGGTGGCGGCGAACGACTCCGTCGCGCTCGGCGCGTGCGCGGCGCTGCGGGAGTCGGGGCTGCGGATCCCGGCGGACGTGTCGGTGGCCGGCTTCGACGACCTGCCGTTCAGCATCGACGCGGTGCCGTCGCTGACGACGGTGCGGCTGCCGCTGGCGGAGGCGGGGGCACGGGCCGGCCGTATCGCCATGGGCCGCGAGGAGCCGCCGCCGGGCGGGATCGCGACGGTGCGGGGGGAGCTGATGGTGCGGGGGTCGTCGGGGGTGCCGCGCGCCTGAAAGCAGGCGGGACACGAGGAATCCGATACCGGGGGGCGCGGCTCAGGTGCCCCCGACCATCCCTCGCCCTCGTCCCCGTCCTCGTCCCGACGGTCGTGTTTCGGCTGCGGGCCGGTGGGGGCTTGTCGCGCAGTTCCCCGCGCCCCTAAAGACAAAGACAGGGCGCTGCGCGACCCCCTGCTTTTCAGGGGCGCGGGGAACTGCGCGAGCGACCCCCACCGGCCCGCGGCCGGCCGACGGCCCTCATCGGCCCAGCAGCGGCAGCGCCGCCTCGCCGCGTTTGCGGTCCTGGTACCAGCGCACGCCCGTGTCGTAGGCGCGGCGGGCGCGGCGTACCGGGGTGTGCTGGATGGCGAGGTGGGTCTGGTACCGCCAGGGGGACTGGTGGCCGCCCTGGCGGACCGCCATCGCGTAGGCGAACTCGACCGGGTCGCGGTCCAGGTAGTCGTCCAGCCGCTCGAACCAGGCCATGCTGGTGCGCGCCGCCGCCTGGACGGGGTGGAGTTCCGCGCGCCGCCGCTTGTCGTACTCGCGCAGCGCGACCCGCGGGTCCGGGAAGCCCCTGAGGGCCTCGGAGAGCACGATCGCGTCGATCATCGCCAGCCGGGTGCCGGAGCCCAGCGTGAAGTGGGTGGTGTGCGCGGCGTCGCCGGCCAGGACGACGGGGCGGCCGTCGCGGTCGTCGACCCAGGTCCGGTTGGTGAGGTGCGTGAACCGCTGCCACTTGGCGGGGGCGCCGCGCGACCGGCTGATCAGGGAGTGGCCGTCGAGCGCGCGGTGGAAGATCTTCTCCAGCAGGGGCAGGGCGTCCTCCTCGTCGAGCGTGTCCAGGCCGAGGCCCTGCCAGGTCTCCGGGGAGCACTCCACGATGCAGGTGCTGACGCCCTTGAACGACGGGTAGGCGTGGAACCAGATCCAGCCCGCCCCAGTCTCCTCGAAGGCGAACACGAAACTGTCGAACTGGCGGTCCGTGGCGAGCCAGATGAACGGGTTGCGGCCGGTCTCCAGGCGGGTGCCGAAGTGCTCGGCGCGGCTCTGCCTGATCCGGCTCCTGGCCCCGTCGGCGGCCAGGACCAGGTCGGCGTCGGGCAGGTCGGCGGGGTCGGCGAGGCGCTCTCCGTGCCGTACGTCGACGCCGAGGGACTTCGCGCGCCGGGTCAGGACGTCGAGGAGGGCGGCGCGGCCCATGCTGTAGCCGTAGCCGCCGAAGTACGCGGTGCCGTCGTACCGGTTGCCGTGCACGCGGATGTCCTGCTGCTGCCAGAGCACCGAGCCGGCGCTGACCTCGCGTGCGCTCTCGGGGTCGTTGCGGTGCAGGATGTCCAGCAGGTCGTTCCAGTAGACGACGCCCCAGCCGAAGGTGGCCTCGGGCGGGTCCGCCTCCAGGACGATGATCTCGTGCCCGGCGTCCCGCAGTTTCGCCGAGATCGAGAAGTACAGTCCGGCCGGGCCTCCGCCCACACAGACGATCCTCATCCGGTCACCGCCTCCACGGCCGCGGGCCCCGGGGCCCGCAGGGGTCGGGATGCACGGGTCCGGGTGCCCTTGGGTCGGGCACCCGGATCCGTCCTTTGCTGTCAGGGAGCTTCACACGCTGTGACCTGGCTAGTCCCAGCCACCTCCGCCCCAGCCACCGCCGCCGCCCCAGCCGCCACCGTTGTGGCCGCTCCAGCCGTAGTCGTCGCCCCAGCCGCCGTAGCCGCCGTGACCGCCGTAGCCGCCGTAGCCGCCGCCGTAGCCGCCGTGACCGCCGTAACCGCCACCGCCGTAGCCGCCGTGACCGCCGCCGTAGCCGCCGCCACCGTGACCGCCGCCGTAGCCTCCGCCGCCATGGCCGCCACCGCCGCCGCCGTGGCCCCCGCCACCGCCGCCGTGACCGCCACCGCCACCGCCGTTGTCCTGGTAGGAGACGACGTGGGCGGGCGCCGCGTGGGTGGCCGCGCTGGCGACTCCGGCTCCGGCGGCGAGCGCCAGAACAGGTGCCGAAATCGCAGCGATGGCGACCCTCTTCATACGTGTGGTGTGCGCGCGCATGGTTTCGCCCCTCTCCGAGGGTGTGGTTGTCTTACGACGGCCGCCGCCTCAGGGGGGCCGCCCTGCGTGCGCTCCGGAGCCTGCGCGCAGCTCCGAGCGCGTCCGCCGCCCGCGATTCCGGGTTTCTCCGCACCCGTCCGGGCTCTCCGGCGGACCACGTCACGTCCTCGTTGAAACGGACATAAGTGACGTTCGTGTATAAACCTACGGCGCTGGCGCGACGAAGTCAAAAGCAGGACCAGGCCCAGGCAAAAAAGAACAAGTAAAGCCTGCGGGACCGCCGTTCGGGCCGACGCCTTCCGGCCGGACGGGGTGTCGGGATAGCCTCGGAGGCACGGTATCTCTGACTCAGTCAACCATCGGGGTCCAGCCATGACCGTCCAGGACATCCGCGCCTTCAACCGCTTCTACACCAACCTCATCGGCGCCCTCGACTACGGCCGCCACCTCTACGCCCCGTACACCCTCACCGAGGCCCGCGTGCTGTACGAGCTCGCGCACTCCGCCGACACCGACGCGGCCGACCTGCGGTCCGATCTCGCACTCGACGCCGGGTACTTGAGCCGGATCCTCAACAAGTTCGAGGAGGCCGGGCTGATCGGGCGCGCGCCCTCGGAGAAGGACCCGCGGCGGCGCCGCGTCTCGCTCACCCCGGCCGGCCGGGCCGCCGCCGGGCTGCTGGACGAGCGGGCCCGGGAATCGGTCGGCTCGCTGCTGGACGCCGTCGACCCCGGTGCGCGGACACGCCTCGCCGAGGCCATGCGCACCATCCGCACGATCCTCGGCGACGGGCACACCCCCGAGGGCTCCGGCGAGGTCGTGCTGCGCGAGCCGCACCCCGGCGACCTGGGCTGGATCGTGCAGCGCAACGCCGCCCTGTACGCCGCCGAGTACGGCTTCAACGCCGACTACGAGGGGCTCGTCGCCCGGATCGTCGCCGACTACGCCGAGGACCACGACCCGCACCTGGAGCGGACCTGGATCGCCGAGTGGGCCGGGCGGCCGGTGGGCTGCGTGATGTGCGTACGGGACGACGCCCCGGGCACCGCACGGCTGCGGCTGCTGCTCGTCGAACCGGAGGCCCGCGGGCTCGGCGTCGGCGACCGGCTGGTCACCGCCGTGACCGACTTCGCGCGCGGGGTCGGCTACCGGGAGCTGGTGCTGTGGACCAACGACGTGCTGTCCGCCGCCCGCCGCATCTACCAGCGGCACGGCTTCGTCCTCACCGCCGAGAAACCGCACCGCTCCTTCGGCAAGGACCTGGTCGGCCAGGACTGGCGGCTGGACCTGCACACGACCGGCGAGTGAGAAGTAGGTTGGTGGACATGAGGTTCGCCTTCTCCACCCTCGGGGTACCCGGTCTGCCGGTGCCCGACGTGCTGGCGCTCGCCACGGCCCACGGCTACCACGGCGTGGAGCTGCGCGCCCACCCGGAAGAGCCGGTGCATCCCGGCCTCGGCCCGGCCGCGCGCGCCGACGTGGCCGCCGAGTTCAAGGCGGCCGGGGTGGAGGTGCTGGGCGTCGCCGGGTACGCGCGGGTCGCGGCGCCCGGCGAGGACGCCCCGGTCCTCGACGAGACGCGCCGACTCCTCCAGCTCGCCCATGACTTGGGCGCCTCCTACGTGCGGGTCTTCCCGGGCGCCGACCCGGACCTGCCCGCCGCCGAGTCCGACGCGATCGCCGCCCGGCGGCTCGGCACGGTCGCCGAGGACGCCTCCGCGCTCGGCGTGCGGGTCCTCCTGGAGACCCACGACTCGCACCGCACCGGCGCCGCCGCGATCCGGATCCTCGGACCGGTCGGCCACCGCATGGTCGGCTCGCTCTGGGACGTCATGCACACCTGGCTGGGCGGCGAGCAGCCCGCCGAGAGCTACGCGGCGCTCGCCCCGCACCTCGGCTATGTCCAGGTCAAGGACATCGCCTCGGCCGACGACACCACCCCGCTGCCGCTCGGCGCCGGGATCCTGCCGCTGTCCGAGTGCGTGGAGGTGCTCTCCCGGCACGGCTGGGACGGCTGGCTGTGCTGGGAGTACGAGAAGCGCTGGTACGAGGCGGCGGCCCCGCTGCCCGGGCTGCTGGCGGCGGGGCGCGACCACCTGGCGCGGCTGCTCAACGAGTCGGCCTGAGCCCGGGTCCCGCCGTCGCGCTCACGCGCCGGCGAGCGGGATCCCCCACCCCCCGGCCAGCTCCCCGAACGCCTCGTGGAAGCCCGGGAAGGTCTTCTTCACGCACCCCGGGTCGTCGAAGGAGATGCCGGGGGTGCGCAGGCCGGTCACCGCGAAGGACATCACGACGCGGTGGTCGCCGAAGGTCTTGATCTCGGCCGGGGCGGGGGTGCCGGGCCGGATCTCGATCCAGTCGTCACCCGTGACGGCCTCGATCCCCAGCCGGCGCAGGTTTTCCGCGCAGGCGTCCAGCCGGTCACACTCCTTCACCCGGGTGTTGGCCACGTCCTCGATCCGGACCGGGCCGTCCGCGAAGGGCGCGACGGCCGCGAGGGTCGGCATGGTGTCGGAGATGTCCCGCATGGCGACGGTGAGGCCGCGGAGCGTGCCGGTGCCGCGCACGGTCGTCCGGTCCTCGGCGATCTCGACGTCCGCGCCCATCCGCCGCAGGACGTCCACGAACCCCAGGTCGCCCTGGAGCGCGCCCCGGCCGAGCCCCGGCACGGTGACCTCACGGCCCGTCACGGCCGCCGCGGCGAAGAAGTAGCTCGCGGTGGAGGCGTCGGGCTCGATCGCGTAGGTGGTGGCCCGGTAGCCGCCCGGCGGGACGACGAAGACCTCGCCCTCCCGCGCCACCTCCACCCCGAACGACCGCATCATCGCGATGGTGATCTCCACGTACGGCGCGGACACCAGGTCCGTCACCCGGATCCTGAGGCCCCTGCGGGTGAGTGGGCCGAGCAGCAGCAGGGCGGTGAGGTACTGCGAGGACTGCCCGGCGTCGAGCGTCACCTCGCCGCCCTCGACCCCGGCCGCCTCGATGCGCAGCGGGTGGTGGCCCTCCGCCTCCTCGTGGCGCAGGTCGACACCGAGGTCGCGCAGGGCGCGGGTGAGCGGGGCGAGGGGGCGGCGGCGCATCTGCTCGGAGGCGTCGAAGCGGTAGCTGCCGTGGCCGGCCGCGGCGAGGGTGGGCAGGAAGCGGGCGGTGGTGGCGCCGTCCCGGCAGTAGACCTCGGCCTCCGGCAGCGCCGGGCCCTGCGGGCGGCCGTCCACCTGCCAGGTGTCGGGGGTCCGGCCGACGCGGTAGCCGAGCCGGGTCAGGCCCTCGGCGAAGCCCTCGGTGTCGTCGGAGCGGAGGGGGCGGACGAGGGTGGTGACTCCGTCGGCGGCGGCCGCGAGGAAGAGGGCGCGGGCGGTGACGGACTTGGAACCGGGGATCGCGACGAGGGGCATGGGCCGATGATCTCTGGTTTCCCGGGGGTGCGGGGGCGTTTGTCCATGGGCTGGAACAGGTTGTTCGGTGTGCGCGGGCCGGTGGGGGCTTGTCGCGCAGTTCCCCGCGCCCCTGACGGGGCGCTCCGGCTGGACGGTGTCACATTCGTCCCGGCAGTCCTCCTTGTCACGACTTCCGGGGATTTTCGTACGCGCGGGAACCCGGCTCCTCCCCCGTCCGTCGAACCCGCAGGCTGCCGGGAGAGTCTCCGTGGTGTGGTGTCGGCCCTCGCTGCTGGCTGCGATCGCCGACCTACCCTCTCCGCCGCACCACGGCCGTCGGCCCGCCGCCATCGACGTGCCCCCCTCCAATGCGCCGATGGCGGCCCCTTTCTGGTTACTGTGCATTCCCCACCAAAAGGAGCGCACGTGCCCTCCAGACGCACCGTTCTCGCCGCGACCGCGGGCGTCACCGCGGGACTGGCCGTCGGCACCGGCGCGGATGCCTTCGGCGCCGGCGACACGAACTCCGACGACAAGAAGCTCCGGGCGATCGTCGCGCGGATGACGGTCGAGGAGAAGGTCGGCCAGCTGTTCGTGGCGCGGTTCTACGGGCACTCGGCCACCGACCCCGACCAGGCCGACATCGACGCCAACCTCAAGGAGATCGGCGTCCGCACCGCCGTCGAGCTGGTCGCGAAGTACCGCATCGGCGGGATCATCTACTTCACCTGGACGCACAACACCCGGGACCCGCGGCAGATCGCCGAGCTGTCGAACGGGATCCAGCGGGCCTCGCTGGCGCAGCCGCGCGGCCTGCCCGTCCTGATCGCCACCGACCAGGAGCACGGCGCCGTCTGCCGGATCGGCAGGCCCGCCACCCTCTTCCCCGGCGCCATGGCCATGGGGGCGGGCGGCTCCCGGGCCGACGCCCGCGCCCTCGGCCGGATCTCCGGCGCCGAGCTGCGCGCGATGGGCGTCCGGCAGGACTACTCCCCCGACGCCGACGTCAACGTGAACCCGGCCAACCCGATCATCGGCGTACGGTCCTTCGGGGCCGGTCCGGACGCGGTCGGGTCCCTGGTCGCCGCCGAGGTGCAGGGGTACCGGGACGCGGGCGTGGCGGCCACCGTCAAGCA
Organism: Streptomyces sp. NPDC047061; assembly: GCF_040643955.1. Lineage (NCBI taxonomy): Bacteria > Bacillati > Actinomycetota > Actinomycetes > Kitasatosporales > Streptomycetaceae > Streptomyces > Streptomyces sp. NPDC047061. Next base: position 108,649 of record NZ_JBEYVI010000009.1, on the reverse strand, counting down.
CTTCCCGGGGCACGGCGACACCGCCGTCGACAGCCACACCGGCTTCCCGGTGATCACGCACAGCCGGGAGCTGTGGGAGAAGCTGGACGCGGTCCCGTTCCGGGCGGCGATCGCGGCCGGCGTCGACTCGGTCATGACCGCGCACATCCAGTTCCCGGCCCTGGACGGCTCCGGCGACCCGGCGACCCTCTCGCACCCCGTCCTCACCGGCATCCTGCGCGGCGAACTCGGCTACGACGGGGTGGTGGTGACCGACTCCCTCGGGATGGCGGGGGTCCGCACGAAGTACGGCGACGACCGGGTGCCCGTGCTCGCTCTCCAGGCAGGCGTGGACCAGCTCCTCGACCCGCCCCACCTGGACATCGCCTGGAACGCCGTCCTCAAGGCCGTACGGGACGGCGAGCTGACCGAGGCCCGGCTGGACGAGTCGGTCCTGCGGATCCTGCGGCTGAAGTCCCGGCTGGGGCTGCTCGACCGGCCGTACGTGCACGAGAAGGACGTCGGCCGGGTGGTCGGCACGGCGCAGCACCTCGCCGCCGCCGACCGGATCGCCGAGCGCACCACCACGCTGCTGGTCAACGAGGGCGGCCTGCTCCCGCTGTCCCGCCGTACGCACGGCACGGTGCTGGTCGTCGGCGCCGACCCGGCCTCCCCGTCCGGTACGACGGGACCGCCGACCGGCGTGCTCGCCGCCGCCCTCACCGAACTGGGCTTCGCCGCGACCGCGTTGTCCACGGGCATGGACCCCTCCGCCGCCGACGTCGACAAGGCGGTCGCGGCGGCGCGGGGAGCGGACGCGGTGGTCGTCGGGACGTACAACGTGACGGCGGGCGGCGGGCAACAGCGGCTGGTGGAACGGCTGGTCGCGACCGGCGTCCCGGTGGTGGCGGTGGCGGTGCGCAATCCCTACGATGTCGCCCAACTCCCCTCCCTGAAGGCCTGCTTGGCGACCTACTCGTGGACCGACGTCGAACTGCGGGCTGCGGCACGGGTGATCGCGGGCCAGGTGGCACCGCACGGCAGGCTGCCGGTGCCCGTACCGCGGGCGGACGATCCGGCGCAGGTGCTGTACCCGATCGGCCACGGGCTGACGTACTAGACGTACGTCACGGAACCGGGCGTAACACCCACATCAGGCGGAAAGCCTCCCGGACAGCTGGCGTGGGCCGTGACCGCGGGCCACGCTGGCAAGGGGGGTCGGTATGCGCAGCAGGCGTTTTGCGGGGGTTCTGGTGACGCTGGCCGTCGTGCTGCTGCCGGCCGGCTGCCGGACGTCCTCGTCCGGGGCACCGGCGGGCAGCGCCCGGTCGACGGCGAGCCCGACGCTGCCCGGGTACGGCACGCAGTTCCTCGCGGTCGACGAGTGCAGCTCGTTCGGGACCGCGAGCTTCACCGAGGTGCCCTGCGGCGGCGAACGGGCGGCGGCCCGGGTGATCGCCCGGTACGACGGCGCCGTGGCCGACGGGCCGCTGTGCCCGGCCACCACCGACTTCGTGCTGCACATCGGCGCCCAGCACACGGGCGGCGACGAGGACGGCGACGGAACGATCCCGCAGGGCTACGCCTGCATGCGCAACCTGGAGCCGCCGCACCCGGGTGACCCCGGCGGGGGCGGCGGGCCGCGCACGATCGTCGGCGACTGCGTCTACGGCTCCGGCCACGGCCAGGTCCGGGAGACCGTCTGCGACGGCTCGGGGAAGCGGAAGCCGCAGTACCGGGTGGTGCGGGCGGTGACCTCGCGGGACGCCTGCCCGGCCGCCACCGCCCTGTACGTCCAGCTCGGCGGCGAGCACCCGGTGGGCTGCGCCCGCCGCGTGTGAACGCGGGCGGGCCGCCAGAAGCACGGCCGGGCACGCGGCCTCACGACATCACGGAAAGGCGGGGCGCCCCTCAGCAGAGGATCCATCCCGAGCTCACCGAACTCCGCCCCACCGTGCCCCGCACCCACACGCACCGGTGCCCGGCGTGGACCGTGACCGGGCCCGCGCGGTGGCTGTACTTGCCCTTGTCGACGACCGGGCGGTTGCCGCGGGCCTGGACGCTGACGGACATCGTCCGCCTGCCGCCGGACTTCCTGGGGAGGGTGATCGCGCAGACGTAGCCGCCCTGCCGGTAGACGTGCACGGTGCCGGTGGCGAAGGACAGGGTCCGCACCTCGCGCCCGGCGCAGTTCGCGGCCGTCGCCGCCTGGGCCTCGGCCGGCGCCACGAGGGCGAACACCCCGGAGGCGGCCAGCACGGCCGCACCGAGCGCCAGCCGCCGACGTATCGCACCACTGTCCACAGTCGTCCCCTCCCGTACCGCAGCTGTGCACCCACCATGACCGTACAGATGTACGGACGCCCGACGTATGTCGGATGGTTGCACGGCCGTCAGGGACGCGAGTCCACCGACCCCTGCGCACGGCCGCGTCGCCTCAGGAAGCGGCGAGGCGGGCCATGACGGCGTCGAGGGCGAGGTCGAGGGTGAACTCGAACTCGGCGTCACTGTCGAAGCGGGCCAGGTCGGCGGCGGCTTCGGCGACGCGAGGCAGGCCCGAGCGCTCCAGCACGGCCTGGCGCTGCGCGATGCCGGGAGCGTCGCTCACGCCGTACGTGGGTCCCGCGTGCACCTCGCGGAGCAGGGTGCCGATCAGCGTGGCGACCAGGCTGCGCAGGATCGAGACGGCCTCGCGCCGCGGACAGCCCGTGGCGCGGAGGGCGGCGAGGACGGCGTCGACCGGGGCGAGCCCTTCGAGCGAGGCGAGTTGGCGGGTGAGGACGAGCTGCGCCGCCCGGGGATGGGCGAGGGCGCGGTCACGGAAGGCGTGGCCGATGGCGCACAGGTCGCCGCGCACGTCTCCGGTGGGCTCGGGCAGGCTCATCGATCCGAGGATCTGTTCGGCCACCGCGTCGAGGAGGCCGTCCTTGCCGGCGACGTGGTTGTAGAGGCTCTTCGGGTCGACGCCGAGGATGCGGGCGACGGAGCGCATGGAGACCGCGTCGATGCCGTCCAGGTCGATGACCTCGAGGGTGGCTTTGACGATCGCGGCGCGGTTCAGCAGCGGCGCCCCCTTGGGCGGGCGACCCCGTCGGGGCTCTCGTGGCTCGGTCATCACCCCATGATGCCCGCCGCGATGCCCCACAATGACGCCCGCCATTGAATTAATCCACGGCGTGGGTATATTTGGCCCAGCCCAGTTAATACCCACGACGTGGGTAAAGAGGGAAGGAGCCGCGATGCGATTTCCGTGGGGTCCCGGTGAGGTGGCCGACCTGCCGACGGTCGGCACCGGCATCGACACCCTGACCGACCTGTCGAGGTCGGACGAGCCGCCGGGCGTCCGGTTGCGGACGGCGCGTGCCCAGGCGCGGGCGTTCCGTGCCGAGTTCGCCCCGACGGGTACGCCGGACACCGTCGTCACCTGCGATCTGGTCACGCTGCCCTACCCCACGCGGTTCGGCCTGTTCCGCGCCTCGCGCGCGATCGCCCCGTTCCTGTCGATCACCAACCGCATGCTCGTCATCCGGTGGCGGGAGGGCGACGGTCGCCCGCGGGTGCTGCTCTTCGAGCCGAGCGACGTCGAACTGGGCCGCTACACGCCCTACTTCGACAACCTCGCCCGGAAGACGCCGAGCGTCATCGAGCGACGGATGGTCCGCGAGCACGGCACGGTGCCGGGGCACCTCGCCCGGCTCGGCATCCGGCCGGACGAGGTCGACTACCTGATGTTCGACCACCTGCACACGCAGGACCTGCGCCGCTGGGTGGGCACGACCGCCCACCAGGACGATCTCGACGCCCGCCCGCGGGCCGCGTTCCCCCGCGCCAAGGTCGTCGTCCAGCGGGACGAGCTGGCCGGCATGGCCGAGCTGCATCCGCTGCAGCGGCCCTGGTACCAGCCGGACACCTACCGCGACGTCCCGCCCGAGGCGTTCCTGCCGATCGACGGCTCGGTCGTCCTCGGCCCGGGCGTGGCCGTGGTCAAGACGCCGGGCCACGTCTTCGGCAACCAGAGCCTCGTCCTGAACACGTCGACCGGGATCTGGGTCAGCAGCGAGAACGTCATCGCCGCCGAGGCCCTCACCCCCGAGCACTCCCGGCTGCCGGGCATCGCCACATGGGCGCGGGGATGGCAGCAGGAGGTGGTGCTCAACGCCAACACCATCGAGACCACCGCCGACCAGTACAACTCCGCCGTCCTGGAGAAGACGCTGGCCGACCGCAGCCAGGCCGACCCGCGCTTCCTGCAGTTCTTCCCCTCCAGCGAACTGACCGGCGCCTGGACGAACCCCGGCACGACGCCGACGTTCGGCCACGGTCACATCACCCACGGCGTCCAGCCGGTCTGAGGAGGCCACCATGTCGCGATTCACCCTGCCGCCCGAACCCGTGCTGCGCGCCCGCGAGAAGCTCGTGCTCGACCACTTCCACGACGAGGTCAGCCAGGACTGGGACGCCACGCTGTCGACGTTCCCGCATCCGCACTACGAACTGATCGCCCAGATGACCGTCCACGACGGCGACGCGGAGGTGCGCGAGTACTACCGGGACACCCGCGTGGCCTTCCCCGACCAGGACCACGAGATCATCGCGTTCCGGCACAGCACCGACGCCGTGATCGTGGAGTTCTGGCTGCTGGGCACCCACCACGGGCCGCTCGGCGGGATCCCCCCGACCGGGTCGAGGCACCGCACCCGTATGACGGCGTACTTCGTCTTCGACGAGCACGAGCACCTCGTCACCGAGCGGATCTACTTCGACCGGCTGACCATCCTCAGGCAACTGATCGGCGGCGTCGACAAGCGCACCCCGCGCGGCCTGCTCAGGCTGCTCCGCATCCTCAGGGGTCTGCGCTCGATGTCCGGTCCCGCACCCGACCCGCGGCTGCTCACGACCACGCCGCCCGACTTCGTCCGTTGACGACCACCGACCAGAGGAGTTCACCGATGCCCCCGACGACCACCGTCACGACTCCGGCCACCATGCGCGCACTCGTCGGCGGCAAGGGAGACACCTGGAGCCTCGAAGAGACCGCACTGCCCGCACAACTGGGAGCCGTCCGGATCCAGGTCCACGCGGCCGGCCTGAACCGGGCCGACCTCTACGCTCTCGAAGGCACCTACACCGCCAACTCGCAGGGCGAGGGGCCGTTCACGGCCGGCATGGAGGTCGCGGGCGTCGTCGAGACAGGGAGCCCGCTGGCACCCCACCTGCCCGCCGGAACCCGGGTCATGGGCATCACGGTCGGCGCGTTCGCCGACTACGCCCTGTGCCATCCGCGGCTGGTCGTCCCGATCCCGGACCGGCTCGGCTTCGAGGAGGCCGCGACCCTCCCCGTCGGTCTCGTCACCGAGCACGACGCGCTGGTCACCCAGGCCGGGTTCACCGCCGGGCAGTCCGTACTGATCGTCGGCGGCACCAGCTCGATCGGCCTGATCGGCATCCAGCTCGCCCGAGCGCTCGGAGCGGGCACCGTCATCGCCACGACGACCGCCGACACCAAGCGGGCCGCCCTGCTGGACGCCGGCGCGGACATCGCCGTGAACACCGCCACCGAGGACCTCGCCGCCGCGGTCCTCGCCGCCACGGACGGGCAGGGCGCCGACATCACCCTCGACCACGTCGGCGGGGAGCTGTTCGCCGTGCTCCCGGCGGCCACCGCGATCGGCGGCACCGTCATGAGCATCGGGCGGCTCGCCGGACCTGTGACCGCCCTCGACCTGGACACCGTCGCCTTCCGCCGCCAGAAGCTGGTCGGCACCACCTTCAGCATCCGCACCCGCGCCGAACTCGGCGACGTGGTCGCCGCGTTGGGCGAGCACGTGCTGCCCGCGGTCGCCGACGGAAGGATCGCCCCCCGCCTGGACACCGTCCACCCGGTGTCCAGGGCCGACGAGGCCGCCCGCCGGCTCCGCACCGGCGACGCCACCGGCAAGGTCGTGATCTCCTTCGCCGACGCCCACACCGGACCGGCGCCCGCCCCGAGCCCGGTGGCGAACATGTTCGGCAGCATCGCGCAGATCGGCTACGTCGTCCGCGACATCCGCGCGTCGATGGAGAACTTCACCAGGGCGGGCATCGGCCCGTGGTTCCACCTCAGGGGCGTCCGGCCCGGGGACTTCACCTACCAGGGCAAGCCCTCCGACCTGGTCATGGACGTGGCCGTCGCCAACAGCGGCGACATCCAGATCGAGCTCATCACCCCGGTCAACGACGCGCCCTCGATGTACCGGGACTTCCTCGCCGCCGGCCACGAAGGCGTCCAGCACCTCGCCTACTGGAGCGAGAACTACCAGGAGCTCTACGACCGTGCCCGCGCCGCCGGATTCACCGTCGGGCAGGAGGGCCGGCTCGGCGGAGCCGACGGACGGTTCGCCTATCTGCAGACCGAGCACCACCCCGGCACCGTCATCGAGATCTCCGACACCGGCGGCGCCAAGAAGGTCGTCTTCGACCTGATCAGGCTGGCCGCCGCCCACTGGGACGGCACCCAACCGATCCAGGAGATCGACGCCTCTCTCCTCGGCGGCGATCCCGCCGCCATGGCCGCGACGCTGGCGGCGTTCGGATGAGGGTCCACCACCTGAACTGCGGCACCATGCGTCCCTGGGGCGCGCCCGAGGGGCTGGTCTGCCATGTCCTGCTGGTCGAGACCGGCACCGGACTGGCCCTCGTCGACACCGGTCTCGGTCTCCTCGACAGGGCCGCACCCGGCCGGCGGTTCGGACCGGCCCGGCACTTCGTGCGCCCCGTGTTCGAGGAGTCCGAGACGGCCGTCCGGCAGGTCGAGAGGCTCGGCCTCGACCCGGCGGACGTCCGCGACATCGTGCTCACCCACTACGACGCCGACCACGTCGGCGGGCTGACCGACTTCCCCTGGGCACGCGTCCACCTCACCGACGCCGAGGCCACCGCGGCGCTCCATCCGGTCACCCGTGTCGAGAAGGGGCGGTACAGGCCCGCGCAGCGCGCCCACGCCCCGGCGTTCGTCCGCCACACACCCGAGGCGGGCGAGGCCTGGCGCGGGTTCGCGGCCGCCACCGAGCTCACCGGGATCTCGCCCGGCATCGTGCTGATCGGCCTGCCCGGACACACCCGCGGGCACGCCGCGGTCGCCGTCGACGCCGGCGACCACTGGGTGCTCCACGCCGGTGACGCGTTCTACCACCACGGCCAGGTCGACGGTGTCGGCAGGGCGCCGAAGTCGCTGCTCGCCATGGAACGTGCCGTCGCCCACGACTGGCGCAGAGTACGGGCCAACCACGAGCGGCTGGCCGAACTGTGGCAGGCCGCCGACCACGACCTCCTGCTCGTCAACGCCCACGACCCGGGCCTGTTCGCCGCGGCCCGGGCCGCCGGGTGAGAGCCGGGCGGCCGGGTGGGAGAGGTCAGCGGGTCGCGCCCACCGGCTCCTCCGGTTCCTCTTCCTCGGGCCGGCCGATGAAGGTACGCCACAGTTCGGCGTACCGGCCGTCGAGGGCCAGCAGCTCGTCGTGGGTGCCGTCCTCGGCGACCCGGCCGTGGTCCATGACCACCACCCGGTCGGCGCGGGCCGCGGTGGTCAGCCTGTGCGCGACCACGAGGGTGGTACGGCGGCCCGTCAGGCGGTCGGTGGCCATGTTGACCTGGGCCTCCGTCGCCAGGTCCAGGGCGGCCGTCGCCTCGTCGAGGAGCAGCACGTCGGGGTCGACCAGTTCGGCGCGGGCGAGGGCGATCAGCTGGCGCTGGCCCGCGGAGAGGTTACGGCCGCGCTCGGCCACCTCGTGGAGGTAGCCGTTGTCGAGGGTGGCGATCATCTCGTGGGCGCCGACCGCGCGGGCCGCCGCCTCCACCTCGGCGTCGGTCGCGTCCGGGCGGCCGTAGGCGATGGCGTCCCGGACGGTCCCGGGGAAGAGGTACGCCTCCTGCGGGACGACCCCGAGCCGGTGCCGGTACGAGGTGAGGTCCAGGTCGCGCAGGTCCGTGCCGTCGACGGTCACCCGGCCGCCCGTCGGGTCGTAGAACCGCGCCACCAGCTTGACCAGGGTCGACTTCCCGGCGCCGGTCTCGCCGACGAAGGCGACCGTCTGCCCGGCGGGGACGGTCAGGTCGATGCCGCCCAACGCCGCGTCGCCCTTGTCGGCGGCACCGTACGCGAAGTGCACGTCCTCGAAGGCGATGTCGCCGTGCAGCGAGGTCACGGCGAGGGGCTCGGCCGCGGACTCGGTCGACGTCGGCTCGCGCAGGAGTTCCTGGATGCGGCCGAGGGAGACGGTCGCCTGCTGGTAGCCGTCGAAGACCTGGGAGAGCTGCTGGACGGGGGCGAAGAACAGGTCGATGTAGAGCAGGTAGGCGACCAGCGCGCCGGTGGTGAGGGTGGCCGCCTCCACCCGGTGGGCACCCGCCATCAGCACGCTCGCCGCGGCCACCGACGACAGCAGCTGGACGAACGGGAAGTAGACCGATATCAGCCACTGGCCCCGGATACGGGCACGGCGGTAGTTCTCGCTGCGCTCGGTGTAGCGGTGGCGGCTGTCCCGCTCGCGGCGGAAGGCCTGCACGATCCGCAGGCCCGACACCGACTCCTGGAGGTCGGCGTTGACCACCGACACCCGCTCCCGGGCGAGCTCGTACGCCTTCACGCTCGCCCGGCGGAAGAAGAAGGTCGCGAGGATCAGCGGGGGCAGGGTGGCGAAGACGACGAGGGCGAGCTGCACGTCGATCACCAGCAGGACGACCATGATGCCGAAGAAGGTGACGACCGAGACGAAGGCGGTGACCAGGCCCGTCTGCAGGAAGGTGGACAGCGCGTCCACGTCCGTGGTCATCCTCGTCATGATCCGGCCGGTCAGCTCCCGCTCGTAGTAGTCGAGCCCGAGCCGCTGGAGCTGGGCGAAGATCTTCAGACGCAGGGAGTAGAGGACCCGCTCGCCGGTACGGCCGGTCATCCGGGTCTCGCCGATCTGCGCCGCCCACTGGGCGAGCACCGCGAACAGGCCGAGCAGCGAGGCCGCCCAGACCGCGCCAAGCGCCATCCTGCTGACGCCCTGGTCGATGCCGTGCCGGATCAGGACCGGGAGCAGCAGGCCCATGCCGGCGTCCACGGCGACCAGGCCGAGGCTGACCAGCAGGGGCGCGCCGAAGCCGCGCAGCAGGCGGCGCAGGCCGTAGGAGTCCTCGGGACGTACGGCGCCGGCCTCGTCGATGTCGGGGGTGTCGGTCGCCGGGGGCAGCGCCTCGACCTCGGCGAGGAGTTCGGGAGTGGCGGGGGTGCCGGCGAGGGCGAGGTCCCGGGGCGTACGGTCCCCCGTCCACAGCCGCGGGGTCACGCCGCGCTCGGCGTCGAACTCGGCGTCCAGCTCGTCCCGCACGGACGTGTCCTCGCGCGAGACGGCCGGGAGGGCGTGCCCCGGGGAGACCCCGCCCAGCTCGTCGGGGTCGGTGAGGAGCCGGCGGTACAGGGCGGACCGCTGCTGGAGCTCCTCGTCGGTGCCGATGTCGGCGAGCCGGCCGCCGTCGAGGACGGCGATGCGGTCGGCGAGGTTGAGGGTGGAGCGGCGGTGCGCGATGAGGAGGGTGGTGCGGCCCCGCATCACGTGGGCGAGGGCCTCGTGGATCTCGTGCTCCACGCGGGCGTCGACGGCCGAGGTGGCGTCGTCGAGGACGAGGAGGCGGGGGTCGGTGAGCAGGGCGCGGGCGAGGGCGATGCGCTGGCGCTGGCCGCCGGAGAGGGTGAGGCCCTGCTCGCCGACCTTGGTGTCGTAGCCGTCGGGCAGCTCGGCGATGAAACGGTCGGCCTGGGCGGCGCGGGAGGCGGCGCGGATCTCGTCCTCGGTCGCGTCGGGACGGCCGTACGCGATGTTGTTGCGGACCGTGTCGGAGAAGAGGAACGAGTCCTCCGGTACCAGGCCGATCGCGGCGCGCAGCGAGTCGAAGGTCAGCTCGCGGACGTCGTGGCCGCCGATCAGGACGGCGCCGTGGGTGACGTCGTAGAAGCGCGGCAGGAGGAGGGAGACCGTGGACTTGCCGGAGCCCGAGGAGCCGACGACGGCGAGGGTCTCGCCCGGCCGGATCTCGAAGCTGAGCCCTTGGAGTACGGGGCGCTCGTGGTCGTACCCGAACGACACGTCGTCGAACTCGACGGTCGCGGGCGCGTCGGCGGGGAGGGTCTTGGTGCCCTCCTGCATGGTCGGGCGGGTGTCGATCAGCTCCAGGACGCGCTCGGTGCCGGCGCGGGCCTGCTGGCCGACGGTGAGGACCACGGCGAGCATCCGGACCGGGCCGACCAGCTGGGCGAGGTAGGAGGAGAAGGCGACGAAGGTGCCGAGGGTGATGTGCCCGCGGACGGCGAGCCAGCCGCCGACCGCCAGCATGGCGACCTGGCCGAGGGCCGGGACGGCCTGCAGGGCCGGGGTGAATTTGCTGTTCAGCCGTATCGTGCGCAGCCGCCCGGCGAAGAGCCGGCGCCCGACCTCCCTCAGCTTGCCGGTCTCCTGCTCCTCCTGCCCGAACCCCTTGACCACGCGTACGCCGCTCACCGCGCCGTCGACCACACCGGCCACGGCGGCGGCCTGGGCCTGGGCGTACCAGGTGGCGGGGTGGAGCTTGCTGCGGCTGCGTTTGGCGATCCAGTACAGGGCCGGGGCGACGGCGAGGGCGACCAGGGTGAGCGGCGGTGACAGCCAGGCCATGATCGCGAGGGAGATCAGGAAGAGCAGGACGTTGCCGATGGTCATCGGCAGCATGAAGAGGAGGCCCTGGATCAGCTGGAGGTCGCTGGTGGCCCTGCCCACCACCTGGCCGGTGGACAGCTCGTCCTGCCGCCGCCCGTCGAGCCGGGTGATGGTCCCGTACATCTCGGTCCGCAGGTCGTGCTGGACGTCGAGGGCGAGCCGGCCGCCGTAGTAGCGGCGGACGAAGGTGGCCGCGTAGACGAGGACGGCAGCGCCGATCAGGGCCCCGGCCCAGGGCCCCATGGACCGGCTGTGATCACCGATGACATCGTCGATGATCACCTTGGTGATCAGGGGTACGACGGCCAGCACCGCCATGCCGGCCAGCGAGGACCCGAGCGCGAGCACGACGTCCCTGGGATGGCGCCAGGCGTATCCCGCCAGCCTGCGCGCCCAGCCGTCCTGCTGCCGCTCCCCCTGCCGCCGCTCCCCCTGTTGCGCTGCCACGCGGGTGCCCTCCGTTCGCCCTGTTCTTCCGCATGGCCACAACACGGAACGGAGCGGATTTCATCCCTCCGCAACAATTGGACCGGCCTGCCCGGCCTGCCCGGCCTGCCTGGCCGCTGCCGCCGGGGTGACGGGCGTGAAGAAGTTGACGAGGTTGCCGTCGGGGTCGCGGAACAGCAGGGAGCGGTTGCCCCAGGGCATCGTGGTCGGCTCGGTGACGAAGTCGGTCACGAGACCGGTCAGGTTCCGGTACACACGGTCCACGTCGTCGACGAGGAACTCGGTGATCACGCTGTGGTTGTCCGCGGGGCGGGCGGAGCCCGGGGCGAACAGCGGGACGGTGCGGGTACCGGCGATCGCGAGGGTCGCGGCCGCGGTCCTGAGTTCGGCGAAGTCCTCGGTGGCCCAGGTCGCCCGCACCCCCGTGGCCCGCTCGTAGAACGCGACGAGGCGCGCCACGTCGCCGGTGATGATGCGGATCGAGACGAAGTCCATGGGATCTCCCTTGCCGTGCATGGCCGTGCCTGAGGTGTGCACTGCGCAGGCTAGGAGGAATAGTGGACAGAACCGGTCCGGTATTCGCGGCTTTCTGCGTTAGGTTTCTGCCCATGCCTCGCCCCACCGGCCGCGTGCTGACCCTCCTGGAGCTGCTCCAGTCGGGCGGCACCCGGACCATGGCCGAACTCGCCGACCGGCTCGGCGTCGAAGGGCGCACCGTGCGGCGGTACGTGGACCAGCTGATCGACCTGGACGTGCCCGTGGAGTCGGTGCGCGGCCGCTACGGCGGCTACCGGCTCGCCCCCGGGTACCGGCTGCCGCCGCTCATGCTCAGCGACGACGAGGCGCTGGCCGTGCTGCTCGGCCTGGTCGCCGGCCGCCGGACCGGGCTGACGGCGGCGGAGCGGACGGCGGGCGAGACGGCGTCGGCGAAGATCCGGCGGGTGCTGCCCAAGCACCTCGCCCGTCGCCTCGACACGCTCCTGGAGGCCCTCGCCTTCACGGACCGGCCCGGTGGGTTCGACATCCCGGACGCGGGTGTCCTGCTCACCGTCGCCGATGCCGTGCGCCACCGCCGTCCGGTCTCGATCCGCTACACCGACCGTGACGGACGGCGCACCGACCGCACCCTGCACGCGTACGGGATCGTCGCCCACTCGGGCCGCTGGTACGTCACCGGCACGGATCCCGGGATCGGCGAGGACCGGACCTTCCGGCTCGATCGCATCGCCGACGCCCGCACCCTGCCCGGCTCCTTCGAGGCGCCCGCGGGTCCCGGTCCGGCCGAGCGCGTGCTGTCGGGGTTCGCGGCGGCCGGGTACCGGCACGAGGTGAGCCTGCGGATCCACGGGACGGTCGAGCAGATCCGCGCCCGCCTTCCCGCCGGCGTCGCGACCGTGGAGGAGCACGAGCCCGCGGCGGACCAGGACGGGGCCGCGGCGGACCGGGACGAGGCCGCGGCGGAGCAGGACGGGGCCGCGGCGGACCAGGGCGTGGCGGCCGAGCGCTGGCTGCGCGTCGGGCTGCGGGCGGAGCGGCTCGACTGGCTGCCCCCGGTACTCGCCGCCCTCGACCGGCCGTTCGTCATCGAGCACCCCGCCGAACTGCGCTCCCTCGTCGCCGCGTTCGCCGACCGCCTCGCGTCCCGCGCCCGTCAGGTCTGACGGCGAGGACCCGGTGTCCGGGACCGGCCCGGCGCGCCCGCCCCGTGCCTCCGTTCGCGGATTCCCGGTGCAGGCACGAGGATGCGTGGCAGGGGAGCCCGGCGGGACCGGCCGCCACTGGAGGTCCGCATGGCGAGGTTGCTGTCCGTCAACGTGGGGATGCCCAAGGACGTCTCCTGGCAGGGCAGAACCGTCCGCACCGGGGCGTGGAAGTCGCCCGTGCCCGGCCGCCGTATGGTGCGGCGGCTGAACGTGGACGGAGACGGTCAGGGCGACCTGGCCGGGCACGGCGGGGAGATCCGGGCCGTCCTCGTCTACCAGCTGGAGTCGTACCGGTACTGGCGCGAGCGGCTCGGCCGCGACGACCTGGACTTCGGGATGTTCGGGGAGAACTTCACCGTCGACGGCCTGCCCGACGACGAGGTGTGCATCGGCGACCGGTACCGCATCGGCGAAGCCGAGTTCGAGGTGACCCAGCCCCGCGTCACCTGCTACCGCGTCGGCATGCGGCTGGGCGAGCCCGCCATGGCCTCGCTCCTGGTCGCCCACCACCGTCCGGGCTTCTACCTGCGGGTGATCACCGAGGGACGGGTCCAGGCCGGTGACGGGATCACCCGCACCCGCCGGGGCCCGGGAGAGCTCAGCGTCGCCGACACCGACGCGCTGCTCTACCTGCCCGGCCGCGACCCCGCGAAGCTGCGCACCGCCCTGGACATCCCCGCCCTCAGCCCCGGCTGGCAGCAGTCCTTCCGCGAACTCGCCGCCGCCGGGCAGTCCGGTCCCGAGGCGGGGTCGGGGCCGCCGGGCTTCAGGCCCCTCCGTGTCACCCGCATCGTCCCCGAGACCCCCGACGTCTCCTCGGTCCACCTCGGCACCACCGACGGCACGCCCCTGGCCGAGGCCCGCCCCGGCCAGTACCTCTCCCTGCGCCTCGCCGTCGACGGCACCGCCCGCGCCGTACGCAGCTACTCCCTGTCCACCGCACCCACGGACAGCGCCTACCGCATCAGCGTCAAACACGAGCCCCGCGGCAAGGTCAGCGGCTACATCCACACCCGGCTCCGCACCGGGGACCTCGTGGACGTCGCCGGCCCGCGCGGAACGTTCGTACTCGAAGAGGGCACCGGCCCGGTCGCCCTCCTCTCGGCGGGCATCGGCGTCACTCCCGTGCTCGCCATGCTCCACCGGCTGGCAGCCGTACGGGACCCACGCCCCGTCTGGTGGATCCACACCGCCCGCGACCGCGCCCACCACGCCTTCGCCGACGAGGCCCACGCCCTCCTGGCGCGACTCCCCCACGCCCGCGAGCACATCCACTACACCCACTGCACCTCGGAAACGCCGCCGCCCGGCGACGACCGCGTCACCCCGGGCCGCCCGACCGCCGCCTCCCTCACCGCCCTGGGCATCCCCGCCGACGCCGACGCCTACCTCTGCGGGCCGACCGCCTTCATGGACGACCTCTCCGGCCACCTGCGCGAACTCGGCCTGCGCCCCGAGCGGATCCGCACGGAGCGGTTCGGCGCGGTCGCCGCGGTCAACCCCGGCGTCACCGCCACCGCCGTGGTGCGCCCGCACCAGCCGCCCGGCCCAGCGGGCACGGGCCCCCTGGTCACCTTCGCCCGCACCGGCATCACCACCCCGTGGTCAGCCGCCCACGCCTCGCTCCTCGAACTCGCCGAGGCCTGCGACATCCCCACCCGCTGGTCCTGCCGCACCGGCGTCTGCCACACCTGCGTCACCCCCCTGCTGACCGGCGACGTCACCTACACCACCCCACCCCTCGAACTCCCCGAGCCGGGCACGGCGTTGGTCTGCTGCACCACACCGGCGACGGAGGTCGTCCTCGATCTCTAGGGGGTGACTTTCACGGCCGCGACGAACGGAAGCCATGCCGCGGGCGCGAAGATCACGGCGGGGCCGTGGGGGTGCTTGGAATCCCGGACGGGGATGCCGGAGGGGTGGGCGTCGAGGACTTCCAGACAGTTGTCAGCGTTGGGGCTGCTGTACGTCGACCTGCGCCAGCCGTTCAGTGCGGAAGCATCGGATATGGCCCGGTCAGTCATGGTGCCTGTACTCCTTCGCCGTAGCCCTGAGCAGAGCCAGTGACTCGTCCAACGGCCTTGCATCGCTCAGCGCAAGATCGTAGCGATGCTGCAACTCGCGGACCACGGACGGGGAATCGTGCACCTTTCCCGTCCCGTGCCCCTCGGTGTACGCCAGTGGCGGCTGGTCGTCGAACCACATGAGCCTGAGCGTGCCGTCCAGCAAGGGATGAAGTCCCACTGCAAACGGCAGCGCAGGGAAGCGGATACGTCCAGCCTAGGAATCCGACCGACCGGACGCGTCCCGGCGGCCGACGGTGATCGCCCACCGGACGCCCGCCGTCGCGGTCACCCGCACCGTGCCCGGCGTGTGGGGGCGCGCCGCGCCGCCGTTCATGTTCGTCTCGTTGTCGATGGTGTTGACCCGGCCGGCGACACAGTCGAACGGGAAGCTGAAGCCCAGCGGTTCGACCGTGACGGTCAGTTTGCCCTTGCCCTCGCAGTGCACCTGGACGGACAGGGTGCCGCTCCCGACGCCGCCTTTGATGTCCATCTCCCGGCCTCCGGTGGCGTTCGCCGCCTGGGCGACGACCTCGCCGTCGGGGAACGCCGGGGCCTTGGTGACGGAGTCCGATGTCCTGGTGTCGGCGGCCGGCGTCGCCGTCGCGGGGGCGGGAACGGGCGACGAGGTCGCGGGGGCGGGTGCGGCGCGGCCGGAGCCGCTGCTGCAGCCGGCGGCGGCGAACAGCGCGACCACGGCCGCGGATATCGCAGCGGCCGGCGCACTCGGGGTTCTCATGGACCCCATACTCGGGCACGGGTGGGGCCGGGCGGAGGTCGGACCAGGTGACGGTTCCTTAAAGCCCTGACCGCTCGTACAACCATTCGCGCGAACCCGTGTGTCAAGACGGGTATGACTCACAGACGAAGGAGAGGACTGGTCGCCACCGCTCTCGGCACCGGCTTTCTCATAGCCGGCGTGACCGTCGCCGCGCCCGCCTCGGCCGCCACGCCCACCGTCAGCTGCACGTCGTCCAAGGCGGCACTCGCCACGAAGCTGAAGAAGGACATCACCGCGGCCATCGCGAACCGCAAGGGGACGATCGCCGTCGGGCTGTACGACCGTTCGACGAAGACGACGTGCACCCTCCGGTCCACCACCCACTACGACTCGGCCAGCACGGTCAAGGTGACCGTCCTCGCCACGCTGCTGTGGGACGCGAAGAAGCACAACCGGTCCCTGACGGCCACCGAGCAGTCGCTCGCCAAGGCCATGATCACGCAGTCGGACAACGACGCGACCAGCAAACTCTGGAAGCAGCTCGGCCTGACGAAGATCAAGGGTTTCCTGAGCGCCGCCGGGATGACGCAGACCACCCCGGGTGCCGACGGCTACTGGGGCCTGACCCAGATCGACGTGCACGACGAGCAGAAGCTGCTCGCGCTCGTCACCGCCAAGAACACGGTGCTGAGTGACAGTTCGCGCGCCTACATCCTGAAGCTGATGGGGCAGGTCATCTCGTCCCAGCGCTGGGGCACCCCGTACGGCGCCCCGTCCGGTGTCTCCGTGCACGTCAAGAACGGCTGGCTGCAGCGGGCCACGCACGGCTGGCGGGTGCACAGCCTCGGCACGTTCACCGGCGGCGGCCACGACTACCAGATGACCGTGCTGACGCAGGACAACAGCACCATGAGCTACGGCATCAACACCATCCAGGCCGTCGCGAAGGTCGTCCACAAGGACCTCGCGGCCTCCTGAGTCCGAAGAGTCCACGGCGGCCGGAAATCGCCCCTGTCCTTCACGGGGCGGTCTCCACCCCGTCACCGATCCCCCCTACGGTGACCGCCATGCGCCTGCGAACCGTACTCGCCACCGTCACCGCCGGCCTGGCGGCGGCCACCTGTCTGTCCGCCACCGGGTCCGCCAACGCCGTCGTGAGCGGCACCGACTCGGCCAACACCGCTTCCGCTCACGCCTGTTCGTCCTCGGTCTCCCTCGACGGCTTCTCCGACGCCCTCGACAAGACGACCTTCGGCGGCTACTTCGTCGGCAACCTCTCCGCGCTCGCCGTGGACAAGGACGGATCCCTGGCCGCTCTCGCCGACCGGTCCTACCTCTTCGACCTGGACGCGAAGACGCTCGCGCCGAAGTCGGTCGTCGGGCTCGCCGACGAGAACGGCGCCGCGCTCGACTCCGAGGGCCTGGTCGTGGACCGCGACGGCACCCGCCTGATCACCTCCGAGACCGAGCCGTCCATCCGCCGTTACTCGGCGGACGGCAAGATCCTGGACCGGCTCCCCGTGCCGTCGTCGCTACTGGTGTCCCCGGCCGGGCGGGCCACCACCAACCAGACCTTCGAGGGCCTGACCCTCCTCAACGGTGGCCGCACCCTGCTGGCGTCGATGGAGTACGCCATCGCCGGCGACACCGCCGGGATCGTCCGCTTCCAGACCTGGACGCGGACGAAGGACGACCACTTCAAGCTGTCGGCCCAGTACGCCTACCGCACCGACGACCCGATCCTCGGCGTCCCCGAGGTGCAGGCGCTGCCCGACGGCCGCCTCCTCGTCCTGGAGCGCGGCTTCACCTCCGGCGTCGGCAACACCGTCCGCCTGTACCTGGCCGACCCGCACCGCGCCACGGACACCAGCGGCATCGAGAACCTCACCGGGCAGGCAGGCGTACGGCTGATAAAGAAGACCCTGCTCACGGACGTCGCGAGCTGCCCCTCGCTCGGTGCCACGGCCAAGCAGCCGCAGCCCAACCCGCTCCTCGACAACATCGAGGGCATGGTCGTCACCGGCCGCTCGAAGGGCGCGTACAAGGTCCTCCTGGTCAGCGACGACAACCAGAACCCGGCGCAGACCACGCGGTTCTACCGGCTGTCGGTGCGGGTGCACTGACCCGCCGGCACACCACCGGGGGCCGCTCCCGCCATGGGCAGGAGCGGCCCCCGGTGTCAGGCACGCGCCGGACAGCCCCTAGCGGACGTCCACGTAGTCGCCGGTCGCGGTGGACGGTGCGGTCGTCGCCGTACCGCCGAAGCTGTAGCGGAACCAGCCGTCACGGGCGGCGGTGACGGTCGTCTTGAGGGTGCCCGTCGAGCTGGTGCTGACGGTCTTCACCGTCGTGTAGGTGCTGCTGCCCTTCTTGCGGAACTGCAGCTTGACCGACTGGCCGGCGTAGCCGTGGGACTTGTTGTCGTCCCAGCTGGCCCGGGAGAGCTTGCCGGTGACCGTGAGGGTCCTGCCCTTCTTCACCGGCTCCGGCGCGGCGTTGACCGTCAGCGACGACTGACGCTGCACCTTGAACGTGGTGGCCGCGTCCCGGTGGATGTAGTCGTGGTCGTTGGCGGAGACCAGGGTGGAGAGGTTCCAGGTGGCCGCCGCGGTGTTGTCGACGAAGCCCGTCGCCGCCTGCGGGTCGAAGGTCAGCGTGCCGGTGCAGGTCGACGTGATGGCGCTCACCTTGACGCAGGTGATGTCGCCGTCGTCGTACCAGATCTGCGCGTAGTTCGGCTTCGGGCCGACGGCGTAGATGTACGTGGTCTCGGCGATGCCCGAATCGTCGGACGCGGTCACGGAGACCTTGGCGGACACCATCTTGGTGGTACCGACCACGACGGGCTTGCCGCCGTTGACGACGACCTTGTCGATCGTGATGTTGCCCGCTCCGCCGTCCGTCGCCTGGGCGACGGTGGCACAGGTCGCGGTGGCGACGAGTGCGGCGCTGGTGCTGAGCAGGGCGAGGCGCGTGGTCGCGCGCATGGACATCCCCCCGGAAGTCTCTGTTCGATCAGTCTGATCGAGCACCGGGAGACTACGGCTTTGGCCAACGGTTTACCACTTGATTACCGAGGGGGAGCGACCCCGGGCGCTTCTTACCCACATCTCACCCACGCACAGCCTGCCCCCAGGATCGGCACAGCCCGCGCCCATCGGCCGCCCGCATGGTGGGATGGTGACATCTGCCACCGATCCCACCCCCCACCCGCCCGTGTCCCCCGACTGGGGCCCGCCCACGGCGACGCCCGCGGCGACCCCTGCGGCTCCCCTGCCGGACAAGGCACCGCGCTGGTCGCTCCCCGCGCTGATCGCGATCCTGATCCTGGCGGCGGTGCTCTACTCCTGGAACCTCTCCGGTTCCAACATGAACACCTTCTACAGCGGCGCGATCTGGGCCGGTACGAAGAGCTGGAAGGCCTGGTTCTTCGGCTCCCTGGACCCCGGCAACTTCCTGACCGTCGACAAACCGCCGTTCGCGCTCATGGTCATGGGCCTGTCCTGCCGCATCTTCGGCTTCGGCACCTGGCAGATGATGGCGCCCGAGGTCGTGGTCGCGCTCGCCACGATCTGGATCCTGCACTCCACCGTGAAGCGGGTGTGGGGACACGGGGCGGCGACCGTCGCCGCGCTGGTACTGGCGCTCACCCCCATCACCGTCGCCATCAACCGCGACAACAACCCGGACACCATCCTCGTCTTCCTCATGGTGGCGGGCGCGGCGCTCGCCTTCCGCGCCACCCGTGACGAGAAGCTGCTCCCGCTGCTCGGCGCGGCGGCCTGCTTCGGTCTCGCCTTCAACACCAAGCTGCTCGCGGGCTGGATCGCGCTCCCCGCCGTCTTCGCGCTCTACCTGTACGCGTCGAAGGCCACCTGGGCGAAGCGCGCCGTCAACCTGGCCCTGGCAGCGGTCGTGCTGGCCGTCTCCAGCTTCTGGTGGGCGATCGCCGTCTCCCTGGTCCCGGCCTCCGACCGGCCGTACATCGGCGGCTCCACGGACGGCTCCGCCTGGGACCTGATCATGGGGTACGACGGTCTCGGCCGCGTCTTCGGCGGCGAGGGCAACGGCGGGGGCGGTGGCGGAGGCGGCGGCTTCTCCGGCTCCGCGGGCCTCGGCCGGATGTTCAACGACATCCTCGGCGGCCAGATCTCCTGGCTGCTCCCCTTCTCGGCGATCGCGCTCGTCGGCGGTCTGGTGCTGTGCGGCCGCGCCCCGCGCACCGACCTGAAGCGGATGGCGCTGGTCCTCTGGGGCGGCTGGACCCTGCTGCACTACGTGATCTTCGCGACCGCGCAGGGCACCATGCACCCGTACTACACGACCGCGCTCGCCCCGGGCATCGCGGTGCTGTGCGGCGGCGGTGGCGCGATGCTGCTGGAGGCGTTCCGCACCGACAAGCGGTGGATCTGGGTGCTCCCGGCCGCCTTCGGCGTCACCGGCATCTGGGCGATCGTGCTGCTGCGCCGGGCCTCCGACTGGAACACCTGGCTGTGGCCGACGATCGCGGTCCTGACCGTGGCCGGCATCGCGGGCATGCTGGTCTTCCGCTCCGGCAACCGGGCCCGGCTGCTGACGGCCTCCGTGGCGGCGGCCGTGATCGCGGCCCTTGCCGGCCCGACGGCGTACGCGGCGGCCGATCCGTTCGGCAGCTCGGCCGGCGGCGGCATGGGCGGTACGAACCCGACCGCGGGCCCCTCGACGGGCAGCGGCTTCGGCGGCGGACCCGGCGGTGGCGGCGGCAACCGGGGCGGTTTCCCGGGCGGCGGCACCGAGCAGGGCGGGCAGAACACCGAGGCCGGCGGCGGCTTCCCGGGCGGCATGAACGGCGAGGCCCCGGGCGGCGGCACCGGTACGAACGGCCAGGCACCCGGCGGTCAGGCACCCAGCGGTCAGGCCCCGGGCGGCAGCGGCGGCGGGCAGATGACGCCCGGCGGCGGCACCGGCGAGCTGCCGAGCGGCGGCACCGGTGAACTGCCCGGCGGCGGCACCGGCACCGGCGGCACCAGCCGCGGCGGCGG
Organism: Streptomyces sp. NPDC047061; assembly: GCF_040643955.1. NCBI lineage: Bacteria > Bacillati > Actinomycetota > Actinomycetes > Kitasatosporales > Streptomycetaceae > Streptomyces > Streptomyces sp. NPDC047061. The sequence goes on along the minus strand of NZ_JBEYVI010000009.1, from coordinate 88,000 downwards.
CGCGCCCGGCGGTGGCGGCATGGGCGGCAGCGTGAGCAGCGACCTGATCGCCTACCTGAAGAAGCACAAGGACGGCGCCACCTGGCTGCTCGCGGTCTCCAACTCCCAGTCCTCGGCGCAGATCGAGCTGAGCTCGAACGAACCCGTCATCTCCATGTGGGGCTTCACCGGCCAGGACAACGCGATGACCGTCGCCAAGCTCAAGGAGCTGGTGAAGGCGGGCAAGCTGCACTACATCCAGCTCGGCGGCGGCATGGGCGGCGGCCAGGGCGGCACCGACAGCGTCAGCTCCCAGGTCACCTCCTGGGTGGAGAAGAACGGCACGGCGGTGAAGGAGAGCGCGTACAGCAAGAGCTCCGGTTCGAGCTCGTCCTCGACGAGCTCCTCCTCGAACTCGTCGTCGGGCTCGACCTCTTCGACGCAGTCGACCACCTCGTCCCTCTACCGGCTGGACCCGTCGGACGTCAGCTGACGCACCGGCAGCACCGAGGCCCCCGACCGCACGGTCGGGGGCCTTTTTTTACGTCGCGTTTACCTGCGCGTCCTCATGTTCATGTCACCCTCCTTCTTGCCGCCTCGTCAACCCGCGTAGATGGGAAACTCTTTATGCTGGCGACACACATCCGGCGCTGGAAGTCGGTGGCCCTGACGACCGCAGCCGTCCTGGTGGGCCTCACCGCCCCCGCGCTGACGGCGACCCCGGCCGCCGCGACCACGACCGCGTACGACTCGACGTACTACAAGAACGCGATCGGCAAGACGGGGACGAGCCTCAAGTCGTCCCTGCACACGATCATCAGCGCGAACGTCACCAAGCTGTCGTACTCGGCCCTCTGGGACGCCCTGAAGAAGACCGACCAGGACCCGAACAACAGCAGCAACGTGATCCTGCTGTACTCGGGCATCTCGCGCAGCAAGTCCCTCAACGGCGGTGACAGCGGCGACTGGAACCGTGAGCACGTGTGGGCGATCTCGCACGGCGACCTCACCACGTCCACCGGCCCGGGCACGGACCTGCACCACATCCGTCCCGAGGACGTGGCGGTCAACGGCAAGCGCGGCAACCTCGACTTCGACGAGGGCGGCTCCACCTTCACCAACAGCGGCGGCAGCAAGGTCGACTCGGACTCCTTCGAGCCCCGCGACGCGGTCAAGGGCGACGTGGCCCGCATGATCCTGTACATGGCCGTCCGCTACGAGGGCGACGACGGGTTCGCGAACCTGGAGCCCGACGACAAGGTCGGCAACGGCTCCACCCCGTACATCGGCAAGCTCTCGGTCCTCAAGCAGTGGAACGACGAGGACCCGCCGGACTCCTTCGAGGAGAACCGCAACCAGGTCATCTACGACACCTACCAGCACAACCGGAACCCGTTCATCGACCACCCGGAGTGGGTGGACGCGATCTGGTAGGGGAGCCGGTCGTACTACTTACCTCACACAGGTGAAGTCGATCTTGGGCTCGGGCGTGTCCGCGTGACCGCCCAGCAGCATGGGGGCGCCCCGGCAGTTCCGCCGGGGCGTCCCCAACTCCCTTTCCGGAGAGCCCCGTGAAGCTGCGTTCCTGGTCCCTCGCCGCCGCCCTCGCCCTGACCGCACTCGTCGTCCCCGCGCAGAGCGCCTCCGCGCACGCGGCCGCCCCCTCCTGTCCCGACGGGTCGGTGTGCTTCTGGAGCGGGGAGGGCTTCGGCGGCTCCTACTGGGAGTGGACGGCCCGCAGCGGCTACCGCGACATGCCGCCGAGCCTCCACGACCACGTCGGCTCCTTCGTCGCCTCCACCCGCGCCTGCCTCGTCAACCGGTCCCCCACCGAGAAGCGCGACGTCTTCAACGGCGACTGGCGCTCCCAGTACCTCGGCGACTTCGGCGGCCGCATCGACGGGGTGGGGGCGGGCGCCTGCTGACCCGCCGGGGCGGGCCGGTCCGGGGACGGCGCCCGAGCCGCCCTCACCCGAGCACGTCCCGCGCGACTGCGTCCTGGCGCTGCATCAGGGACCGCCAGGCCGTGAGGGTCGCGGGGTGCGCGTCGAGCCAGGCGCGCTGGACGACGGCCAGTCTGGCGTAGGCCGTGCGCAGGTAGCCGGTGTCGGACTTGCAGCGGAGGTCGGCCCTGGCCACGGGGTTGGTCGCGAAGTCGGTGTCGCGGGGCAGGCTGTCGAGCAGGTTGACCGGGTCGTCCGTCTCGACCCCGGCGGCCCGCATGCAGCGCGCCCAGCGGACGTCGGCCGCGCGGAAGGCCGGATCCTTGTCCAGGTCCTTGCGGGCCTGTTGTTCGCCCTCGCCGAGCTGGATGGTCGTCCGGAGCCACCGCAGGCGCTCGCTGCCCAGCAGCCGCTTCTCGGCCTCGGCCTGGCAGCCCTCGGCCGGCCAGGACACCTTGATGGTCCTGCCCCGGGCGGAGATACGACGGTCGTCGGGGCCGTAGAGCGCGGCGAGGAAGGCCTTGCTCTCCCGCTGTTCCGACGCGGACGGCCCGGGACTCGCGGTGGCGGCGGTCGGCGATTCCAGGCCGAACGGCAGCGGGTGGTCCGCGTCGGCGGTGCCCGGCCGGGGGATCTCGGCCGGGGTGTACCGGTGGCCGTGGGCGGCCATGCACCGGACGGCCAGCCGCCGTTCCGCCTCGGCGATCCGCCACTGCCGCTCGCTGGGCGCGTGCAGGACGGGATAGAAGGGCAGGCGGGCACTGAGTTCGGCGGTGTCCGTCGCATGCTGCAGGCCGGCGGTCGCGGCCGGGCCGGACCGGTCGGCGTACACCCAGGCGGCGCAGGCGACGACGACCACGGCGGTCGCGAGTGCGGCTGTCTTACGGGTTACCAAGGTCTTCCTCCTCCCGGCGCGGTGGATCCGGCGGCGAGCCGCCGGATCCGTGACGGAGCGCGGGTCAGTAGCAGCCGCCCGGGTTCGAGGTGGTCAGCGAGAGGGAACTGGCCGACAGCGCGGCCGACAGCTCCTCGACCTGGCTGCCCGGCTTGACGCAGAAGAGCATGCCGCCGCCGTTGTTGATGTCCAGGTAGTACCTGGAGTAGTAGCCGCCGGTGCTGGAGTTGCTGGCGGACCAGGCGTTGTCGTTGACCGTCGTACCGGAGCCGCTGCTGCCGTACGTCGTGTCGTTGAAGGTGTCGTTCGTGAAGTTGCTGTCGCTGTTGAAGTACGAGTGCCGCGCGCTGCTGAAGCTGGACCAGAACACACAGTGGTAGCCGCCGGCGCAGTTGGTACCGGCCGACGCGGGCGACGCCGTGACGACGCCGCCGACGGCGAGCCCCGCGGCCAGTGCGGCCGTGGCGGCGAACGCCCTGCGCGACCGGGCCCATCTGGACAGTGGTGTCATAGACATGACATTCCTTTCATGTCGGTCTCAGGTGGCCCGAACAACACTGGCAGCACATCAGCCGCTTTCCCATGCCTTGCGGTCACAGCCGAAAAGCCCAGGTCAACGCCGTAAGTCCGGCACAACCTGCGATTCACCAGTGAACGGACACATGTCCGAATAACGCCCGTGACAGGTGTTGTCAGCCGAGTCCGGTGGCGGCCATGATGACTCGGTCCGGCCACAACTGGCCGGAATCAGGGGGGCGGCCGCCGTGCTGCGGCCGGACGGGGGGACCGTCGTGCTGCGCATCCATTTCACCGAGGCCGATCTGGCCCGCACCCGGCTGGCGTCCGAGCCGGATCCGCTCTGGGAGATCGCCCTGAGCCTGCACCGGTTGCAGACCCAGCAGGGGCGCAGCGCTCACGCGGAGTGGTACCGGACCACCCGCGGCCGGCTGGCGGACGAGGGTCTGGAGGCGGCCTTACGCCACTTCCTGGTGCCGCTCTTCCCCAGATCCGCGTACTTCCCGGACTTCCTGACCCCGCCGGAAGGCGCGCAGGGCCTCGCGGCCGGTCTGGCGGCGATCGTGGACACCCCCGCCGACCGGGTCCGCCGGGAGGTGGCGCGCTTCAGGTCGGTGGGGGCGCCGCCATGGGCATCGCGCCTCGTGGACCGCGGGACACGTCAGGACCTGGCGGGCGCCCTGCGGCGGTACCACGAGGTCGCCGTGGCGCCCTACCGGGAGCGGGCGCTGGCCCGGGTGGAGGCGGACCGCTCGGTCCGGGGGCGGGTGCTGCTGGCCGACGGCGTGGACGGGCTGCTGGGCGGGCTGGGGCCGCAGATGCGCTGGGAGGCCCCGGTGCTCCACGTGCACTATCCGGCGGAGGACCGGGACCTCAGGCTCGGCGGACGCGGGCTCCTGCTCGTGCCGTCGTACTTCTGCTGGGGCCCGCCGATCGCGCTGGCCGACTCGGCGCTGCCGCCCGTGCTGGTCTACTCCCTGCTGCGCGAGACCCGGCCGGCCGCCGTGGGCCGGCCGCTCGGCGCGCTGCTCGGCCGGACCCGGGCCCGGGTGCTGCGCGGCATCGCGCCTGGCTCGACCACCGGCGAACTGGCCCGGCTGGCCGGGGTGTCGGCGCCCACGGTGAGCGAGCACCTCACGGCCCTGCGGGACGCGGGGCTCATCAGCAGCCTCCGGTACGGCACGAGCGTCCTGCACACGCTCACCCCGCTCGGGGCCGCCCTGCTGCAGGGCGCGGAGCAGCCGGCGACCCCGGTCTCCTGAGCCGCGGTCAGCCCAGGTGCGTCGGCGCGAACATCCGCAGCAGGGCCGGGAGGACGACCACCGAGGGACCGGGAGCGGCGAGGGCCTTCGCCAGGTCCGTCTCCAGGGTCTCCGGGGTCGTCCGTACGGCCGGGACGCCGAAGGACTCGGCCAGGGCCACGTAGTCGGGGCGGGCCAGTTCCGTCGCCGTGGCCTCGCCGAAGGCGCCGGTCATGTACTCGCGCAGGATGCCGTAGCCGCCGTCGTCGACGATCAGCCAGGTGACCGGGAGGTCGTGCTGCCGGGCCGTCGCCAGCTCGGCGACGGAGTAGAGGGCGCCGCCGTCGCCGGAGACCGCGAGCACCGGGCGGGTCGGGTCGGCGGCCGCCGCGCCCAGCGCCGCCGGGAAGCCGTAGCCGAGGCCGCCCGAGCCCTGGGCGGAGTGCATGAGGTTCGGCGCCTGGGCGTCGAACGCCGACCAGGCCCAGTACGCCAGGATCGTCATGTCCCAGAAGGACGGGGAGCCGGCCGGCAGGGCGCGCCGGACCGACGCCAGCACCTCCTGTTCCAGGGTGAGTTCCTGGGCGGCGATGCGGGCGGCGACCCGGTCGAGCACGGTCCGTACCCGGTCCGCCGCCTCGTCGTCCTCGCGCGGGGTCACCGTCTCCAGGAGCGCCTGGAGCGCGAGGCGGGCGTCCGCGTGGATGCCGAGGGCCGGGTGGTTGGACTCCAGCTTGCCGAGGTCCGCCTCGATCTGGACGACCCGGCCGCGCGGCTTGAACGTGTGGTAGTTCGAGGAGAGTTCGCCGAGTCCCGAGCCGACGACGAGCAGGACGTCCGCGTCCTCCAGGAAGTCGGTGGTGTGCCGGTCCTCCAGCCAGGACTGGAGGGAGAGCGGGTGGTTCCAGGGGAACGCGCCCTTGCCGCCGAAGGTGGTGACGACCGGGGCGTTCAGCGTCTCGGCCAGCTGCCGCAGTTTGCCGGAGGCGTCCGCGCGGACCACCCCGCCGCCCGCGATGATCGCCGGACGGGCGGCACGGGACAGCAGGTCGGCGGCCACCGCGGTCAGTTCGGGGCGCGGGGGGAGTTCGTCCGGGGTCGCGTCCACCGCCGTCACCACGGGCAGCGCGGTCTCGGCGAGGAGCACGTCCTGCGGGATCTCCACCCACACCGGGCCGTGCGGGGCGGTCAGCGCCGACTTCCAGGCCGCCGCGAGCGCGGACGGGATCTGCGACTGGGTGCGGACGGTGTGGACCGACTTCACCACGCCCCGGAACGAGGCGGCCTGGTCCGGGAGTTCGTGCAGGTAGCCGTGGCGGCCGCCGCCGAGGCCCGCGGTGGGGATCTGGCTGCTGATCGCCAGCACCGGGGCGGCGGCGGAGGCCGCCTCGTGCAGCGCGGCCAGCGAGGTCAGCGCGCCGGGGCCGGTCGACAGGAGCAGCGGGGCCGCCTCGCCGGTGATCCTGCCGTAGGCGTCCGCCGCGAAGCCCGCGTTGTTCTCCACCCGCAGGCCGACATAGCGCAGCGAGGAGCGGCGCAGGGCGTCGAACATGCCGAGGGCGTGCTGGCCGGGCAGCCCGAAGACGGTGGTCGCGCCGAGCCCGGCCAGGGTCTCCACGACCAGGTCCCCGCCGTTGCGGCCGGCGGGCGGGTTCAGGGCTGCGGCCGTCTGCGCCTCGGTCGGGCGGAGCACCAGGTCGTGGTCGTGGGTCACTTCGCGCGCGCCTCGGCAATCTGTCGGGTCATGATCGTGGTCAGTTCGTACGCCGTGTGCGAGGCCGCCACCGAGGTGATCTCGGCGTGGTCGTACGCGGGGGCCACCTCGACGACGTCCGCCGAGACGAGGTTGCAGGAGGAGAGCCCGCGCAGGATCTCCAGGAGCTCCCTGGACGTCATACCACCCGCCTCGGGCGTGCCGGTGCCCGGGGCGTGCGCCGGGTCAAGGCAGTCGATGTCGATGGAGATGTAGAGCGGGCGGTCGCCGATGCGCTGCCGCAGCTGGTCGGCCACCTCGTCGGCGCCCCGGCGGTAGATGTCCGCCGAGGTCACGATGCCGAAGCCCAGCTTCTCGTCGTCGGTCAGGTCCTGCTTGCCGTACAGCGGCCCGCGGGTGCCCACGTGCGAGAGGGCGGAGGTGTCCAGGATCCCCTCCTCCACCGCCCGCCGGAACGGGGTGCCGTGCGTGTACTCGGCGCCGAAGTAGGTGTCCCAGGTGTCGAGGTGGGCGTCGAAGTGGAGCAGCGCGACCGGCCCGTGCTTCTTCGCGACCGAGCGCAGCAGCGGCAGCGCGATGGTGTGGTCGCCGCCGAGGGTCATCAGCCGGGCGCCGGTGCCGAGGAGATCGTCCGCGGCCGCCTCGATGGTCTCGACGGCCTCGTTGATGTTGAACGGGTTGACGGCGATGTCCCCGCCGTCCGCCACCTGCGCCAGCGCGAAGGGGGAGGCGTCCTGTGCCGGGTTGTAGGGGCGCAGCAGCCGGGACGCCTCGCGGATGGCGTTGCCGCCGAAGCGGGCGCCCGGCCGGTACGAGACGCCCGAGTCGAACGGCACGCCCACCACCGCGACGTCGGCGCGGCCGACCTCGTCGAGGCGGGGCAGCCGGGCGAAGGTCGCGGGACCGGCGTACCGCGGTATGCGGGAGGAGTCGACGGGGCCGCGGGGCGTCTCGTTGCCGCTCATGAGGGGGTGCCTTCTTTCCTACGCTTCATCGCGTACGTACCGCTATGCACTGCTTCTGCTACGACTCTACTGGTGGGCCGGAACCGGTTCGGACACGAGTTCGGGGGTGCCCCGGCCCGCGAGCCGCTCCCGCCAGTTCGCCAGCACGGCCGCGTCGGTCGGCCGCGTCGCCAGGGAGACGGCGACATAGGCGACGAGGGAGGAGAGCAGGCCGTAGTAGACCGGCTCGTTGGCGAGGATGCCGTAGCCCGCCATCAGGCCGATCACCGCGAGGCCGCCGACGACCACGGCGGCGAGGGCGCCCTGGACCGTGCCGCGCTTCCACAGCAGCCCGCCGAGGATCGGGACGAGGAGACCGCCGACGAGCAGGTTGTACGCCACGGTCAGCGCCTCGACGACGTCGTTGAGGGCGATGGCCGTGCCGATCACCCCGACCCCCATGACCAGGATGAGGGCGAGCAGGCCCAGGCCGATGGTGAACACCATCCAGGCGCCGGACAGCCCGTACTGGTACCCCAGTCCGACCCCGCCGATGGTGGACGCGCCGCCGAGGACGATCGCGGCCATGGTGCCGGAGTACATGACGGGCCCGAGCCGGCGTCCGGCCACCAGGAAGTCGCTCTTGGACCTGGCGCGGCGCATGCCCCACCAGCCCATGGCCAGCATGCCTGCCAGATAGATCACGATCACTGCGTAGTCGACGGCCACAGGGCCCTCCTTCGCTGGGGGTCTCGCCGGCGGGTGACGGACACCGACACTAGGTGGCCGGGAAGCGGCTGCGAAGTGTACGTTTCATCCATTCGAGCCGTACCGGACGGAGGAAACGCACACCGTGCCGGACCCTGCGCTTCCCCCCACGCCACCGACGCCCGCCGTGCCCCTCGCGGCCCTGCTGGCCCGGGAGGACCTCGCCCTGCGCCTGATCGCCGGGCCGTCCGGCCCCGCCCTGGTGATCCACTGGGTGCACACCTCGGAGATGGCCGACCCGTACCCGTACCTGCTGGGCGGGGAGCTGCTGCTGAGCGCCGGGGTGCACATCCCGGAGGCGGCGGGCTCGGGCACCTACTTCGACGACTACGTCGGGCGGATCGTGGCGGCGGGCGGCGCGGCCCTCGGCTTCGGGGTGGCCCCCGTGCACGACACGGTCCCGCGTGCCCTGGTCGAGGCCTGCGACACCTACGGCCTCCCGCTCGTCGAGGTCCCGCCGCAGACCACGTTCACCGCGGTCGCCCGCGCGGTCTGGCAGCTGATGGCCCAGGCCCGCCTCGCCGAGCTGCGCCGCGTCACCGAGGCCCAGCAGAGCCTCGCGGCCGCCGCGGGCCGCCCCGACCCGGTCCCGTCGGTCCTGCGCCAGCTGGCCCAGCGGGTGGCCGGCTGGGCGGCCCTGTACGGCCCGGAGGGCACGGAGATCGCGTCGGCGGGCCGGGAACCGGAGACACCGGTCCGCGCCGCACTGGCCGAGCTGACGGAGGTCGTACGGCCGTCGGGCCCCGGCACCCCCACCTCCGCCACCCACGCCACCGCCGGCACCCACCTCGCGGCCTACACCCTCAGCACCGGCTTCGCACTCGGCGTGGCCACCCCGACCCGCGAACCGGGCGACCACACCATCACCTCGGTGGCCACGGTCCTCCTCACCCTCCTCACCGGCGAACAACAGAGCGGCTCGGGCGCGGCCCGCACGTCAGCACTCGTACGACTCCTGCTGGGCGGCAGCCCGGAGGAGGTGGCACCCCTACTGGGCGGGGACGACAACTGGTTCGTCGTACATGCCTGCTCTGACAGCCAACGCGACCTTCCCTACTCAGGGGCGCGGGGAACTGCGCGACCAGCCCCCAAGCACCCGCACCCGCCCGACCTCCTCGCCGCCACCGCGCTGGGCGCCGCACTCGGCTCACCCCTCATCGACCCCGTAGGGGACATCGTCCAGGTCCTCGTCCCCGCCGACCAAACCCCTCACCCACAGCCCGGCTGGACCCTCGGCGTCAGCGCCCCCGTACCCGCACAACAGCTGGCCCTCGCCGGCACCCAAGCGGCACGCGCCATCGCCCGAGCGCGAGCGACCCGCACCTCGCTGGTGAGGCACGGCAGCCGCCCCGGCCTGGCCGAACTCGTCCCGAGGGAAGAAGCGCAGGCCCACGCCCGCGCCCTCCTCGGTCCCCTCGCGGAGCGCCCCGCCCTCACCGAGACGCTGCGCACCTGGCTCTCCCTGCACGGCAGTTGGGACCGTACGGCGGTCGCCCTGGCCGTCCACCGCAACACCGTGCGGCACCGCATCGCCCGCTCCGCGGAGCTCCTCGGCGTCGAACTCGACGACCCGGACGTGCGGATGGAGCTGTGGTTCGCGCTGCGGCAGGACTGAGTGACGCACGTCCCAGCGGGCGATACGCAGGGAAATCGCGCAGTGCGCTGCCTCACAATGGAGCCATGCCGATACCCGGGACGCCCAGCCGCGCCGAGCTCGTAGAGCACCTTGTGAAGACCCGTATCGCGGGCGATGTCGCCACGCCCCGCGAGAACAACCTGCTCCACTACCGCAAGCTGGCCAACGGCGAGCGCAACTGGTGGCTGGGACTGGAACTCGGCGACCGCTGGACCGACGAGCAGGACGTGCTGGCCGTGATGGCCGAGCGGGTCGGGGTGAACGACGACCCCGAGTACCGGTACGGCCAGGACACCATCGACCCGGAGCTGACCGTGGACGGCCTGGACCGGCTGGCGGCGCGGCTGCGCAAGGCGGCCGAGGGGCGGCAGCGGGTGCTGTTCGCGACCGGTCACCCGGGCGGTCTGCTGGACGTGCACCGGGCGACGGCGGCCGCGCTGCGCACCGCGGGCTGCGAGATCGTGGTCATCCCGGACGGCCTGCAGACGGACGAGGGATACGTCATGCAGTTCGCCGACGTGGCGGTCCTGGAGCACGGTGCGACGCTGTGGCACACGCACTCCGGGGAGCCGATGAAGGCCATTCTGGGCGGACTCGAACGCGAGGGCCGCCCGCTGCCGGACCTGGTCGTCGCCGACCACGGCTGGGCGGGCTACGCGGCGCAGGTGGGCCTGGACTCGGTCGGGTACGCGGACTGCAACGACCCGGCGCTGTTCCTCGCCGAGTCGGAGGGCACCCTCCAGGTGGCCGTACCGCTGGACGACCATGTGCTCAGCCCGCGGTACTACGACCCGCTGACCGCGTATCTGCTGGCCGGGGCGGGACTGGCCTGACCGGCCGATGTGCGGCCCCCGGGAGCGGGAGCCGCACATCGTGGCCTGGTCCTAGACCCTGATTCCCTGGTGTGCTGACGGCGGTCGCTCAGAACCCGAGGCCGCCGAAGCCGAGGCCGCCGTAGCCCAGGCCGCCGAAGCCGGCCACCCCGTACCCGACGGTGGGGACGACCACGACGGGGACGACGGCGACGGCGACGGGGTAGTACCCGTACCCGTAGTTGCCGTAGCCGTAACGGCAGTTGTTGAAGCCGCCCCGGAAGCCGTTGCAGCCGCCGTAGCCGCCGCCACCGGTGACGACGCTCTGATGAGTGGAGGCGGGGGCCGCCGAAGCGGTTCCCGCGGCGCCGATCGCGGCTCCACCGGCCAGCAGCAGGCCGGCGGCGGACATCGCCGCGATGCGCCTCGCGCGCTGTACTCGCATGGGAAATACCTTTCTGCCGGACTTCCGTCCGCTACGCGGCACGTCCGCTATGCGGCACATGCACTGTGCGGCATTTCACTCATAGAGCTTAAATCCGGACACGACGGGCGGCATGTCGGGTGGTCACCGCCCGTGATCCTGCGAGGTCACCGGCCCGAAGCCGGCTCTTGAGCCGACCCCGGAGCCGATCCCGGGTCGGACCCCGGAGCCGATCCCGCGGCCGGCCCCGGAGTGGGGTCCAGGTACACCCGGCCGATCGCCGGGAACGCGGCGCGCAGCCGGTGCTCGGCCCGCTCGCAGGCCCACTCGATCTCGGCCGCCGTCGACACGTCCCGGAAGTCCACCTTGGCGGCGACCAGTGCCTCCTCCGGGCCCTGCACCAGCGTGGTCAGCTCCAGTACGGCCACGATGTGCTCGGACTTCAGCAGCTCCGCCCGGATCCGCTCCCGCACGGGCTTCGGCAGCGGCCGCCCGATGAGCAGCTCGGCGTTGGACCGGCCCAGCACCCAGGCGACGTACAGCAGGAGCAGGCCGATGAGGAGGGAGGCGAGGCCGTCCCAGAGGCCCGAGCCGGTCAGCTGGCCGCCGAGCAGGCCGCCGGCCGCGAGCACCAGCCCGACGAGCGCGGCCGAGTCCTCCATCACCACGGCCTTCACGGCGGTGTCCGGGGTGTGCCGGAGGTACAGCTTGAACGGCGCCTTGAAGCGGGCCGCCTCCCCGCGCGCCTGCCTGAGCCCGGTGCGCAGCGAGAAGCCCTCCAGCACGAAGGCGACGGCGAGCACGATGTACGACACCAGCGGGTCGCCCGGCTTCTCCCCGACCACCAGGGTGTGGATGCCGTCGTAGAGGGAGAAGACCGCGCCCCCGACGAAGGTGGCGACGGCGGCGAGCATGGCCCAGATGTACCGCTCGGGGCCGTAGCCCAGCGGATGCTCCTCGTCGGCGGGTTTCTCGCTGCGCTTGAGGGCGGTGAGCAGCAGCAGCTCGGTGACGGTGTCGGCGACCGAGTGCGCCGCCTCGGAGAGCATCGCGCTGGAGCCGCTGACGACTCCGGCGACCGCCTTGGCGAGCGCGATCCCGAGGTTGGCGACGGCGGCGACGATCACCGTCATGGTGCTCTCGCCGCCGCCCTGCGGGGTCTGTTCGAGGTGTTCGACTTGGGCCATGCCCCAGTTCTACCTGGGGACGCGGACCACACCCTCCTGGATCACGGAAATGGCGAGTGAACCGTCCTGGGTGTAGATCCGGGCCTGGCCGAGCCCGCGGCCGCCGTGCGCGGACGGCGACTCCTGGTCGTAGAGCAGCCACTCGTCGGCGCGGAACGGCCGGTGGAACCACATGGCGTGGTCCAGCGAGGCACCCACCACGTCCCCGACCGCCCAGCCACCGCGGCCATGCGCGAGCAGGACGGAGTCGAGGAGGGTCATGTCGGAGACGTAGGTCGCGAGGACGACGTGCAGCAGGGGGTCGTCGTCGAGTTTGCCGTTCGTCCGGAACCACACCTGGCTGTGCGGCTCGCGCGGCTCGCCGTACTTGCCGAACGGCGGCTCCTCGACGTAGCGCAGGTCGATCGCCTCGCGGGCCTCGAGGAACTTCTCGACGACGGCGGGGTCGAGGTGGCCGTAGTCGCGGAAGCGCTCCGCCGAGGTGGGCAGGGTCTCCGGGTCGGGCGCGGCGGGCATCGGGGCCTGGTGTTCGAGGCCCTCCTCGGCCAGCTGGAAGGAGGCCGACAGGGCGAAGATCGGCCGGCCGTGCTGGACGGCGACCGCGCGCCGGGTGGTGAAGGAGCGGCCGTCGCGGAGGCGCTCGACCGTGTAGACGATGGGCGCGCCCGGGTCGCCGGGGCGCAGGAAGTACGCGTGCAGCGAGTGGGCGTGCCGGTCCGCCGGGACGGTGCGCCCGGCGGCGACCAGCGCCTGGGCCGCGACCTGTCCGCCGAAGACGCGCGGGACGACGGCGGACCGGGACTGGCCGCGGAAGATGTTCTCCTCGATCTGCTCCAGGTCGAGCAGGTCGAGGAGATCACTTAGTGCCTGGTTCATGGCACCTTTTCTACTGGCGGGTTGTTGCGGCAGCCCTACAGGCCCATGTCCTTCGCGATGATCGTCTTCATGATCTCGCTGGTGCCACCGTAGATGCGGTTGACGCGGTTGTCCGCGTACAGGCGGGCGATCGGGTACTCGTTCATGAAGCCGTAGCCGCCGTGCAGCTGGAGGCAGCGGTCGATCACGCGGTGGGCGACCTCGGTGGTGAACAGCTTGGCGCTGGCGGCCTCGGCCGGGGTCAGCTCACCGGCGTCCAGGGCCTCCGTGGCGCGGTCGACGACGGCCTCGGCGGCGTCCACCTCGGCCTGGCAGGCGGCCAGCTCGAACTTGGTGTTCTGGAAGGCGGCGACGGGCTGGCCGAAGACGACGCGGTCCTGCACGTACTGCTTGGCGAACCGGACGGCGGCCTTGGCCTGCGCGTAGGCGCCGAAGGCGATGCCCCAGCGCTCGGAGGCGAGGTTGTGGCCGAGGTAGTAGAAGCCCTTGTTCTCCTCGCCGAGCAGGTCCTCGACCGGGACCTTGACGTCGACGAACGCGAGCTCGGCGGTGTCGGAGGTCTTGAGGCCCAGCTTGTCGAGCTTGCGGCCGACGGAGTACCCCTCCGCCTTCGTGTCCACCACGAAGAGCGAGATCCCGTGCCGACGGTCTTCCTTGGTCGGGGCGGAGGTCCGGGCGCACACGATCATCCGGTCGGCGTGCACGCCGCCCGTGATGAAGGTCTTGGCGCCGTTGAGGACGTAGTGCGTGCCGTCCTCGCTGAGCTTGGCGGTGGTCTTCATGCCCGCGAGGTCGGAGCCGGTGCCCGGCTCGGTCATCGCGATCGCCCACATCTCCTCGCCGGAGACGAACTTGGGCAGGTACTTCTTCTTCTGCTCGTCCGTCGCCAGCAGCTTTATGTACGGCAGGCCGAGCAGCACGTGCACGCCGGAGCCGCCGAAGGCGACGCCCGCGCGGGCGGTCTCCTCGTACAGGACGGCCTCGAACTTGTAGGAGTCGATGCCGGCGCCGCCGTACTCCTCGTCGACGCGGATACCGAAGACGCCGAGCTCGGCGAGCTTGTAGTAGAACTCGCGGGGGGCCTGGCCAGCTGCGAACCACTCGTCGTACACGGGTACGACCTCGGCCTCGATGAAGGCGCGGATGGTCTCCCGGAACGCCTCGTGATCCTCGTCGAACAACGTACGGCGCACGGCCGCCACCTCCACGGACTCCGGCATGTCTAAGCGCTTGCTCAGACCCCAAGGTACCGGTGGGTAGCCGACGGGTCCAGGGTGCAAGGCGGAGCGAGGGGGGTAACGCTCGTCACGCCCCCCGCCCCGGGGGGATGCACCGCCCCACTTCGGGATACGGCAGACCCGCACCTCACCGCCCACCAAAAATCCCGCCGCGACGGCGATCGGCCACGACGGCGCGGACCGGCGGCGCCGAACCGACCCCAGGCAGCTCGGCAGGCGCGGCGGGGCGGGAGCGGCAAGGCGCCGCCGTTCCCCCGCCCCTGCCCTCACTCCTCCCCCGCCGCCGCCCCGAACGCGCCCCTCGCCATCCGGTGGAGCAGGACTGCCGTCGCGCCGCGGCCCGGGAGGGAACCCGGTCGGCCCAAATGCGGGGTGGAGTTCAGGAGGCCGAAGACCGAGTGGACCGCGGAGCGCGCCGCGGGCTCCGCGAGCGCCGGGTAGACGCCGCGGAGGACCTCCACCCAGAGTTCGACGTACTGGCGCTGGAGCTGCCGCACCAGCTTGCGGTCGCTGTCGCGCAAGCGGTCCAGCTCCCGGTCGTGCAGGGTGATCAGTGGACGGTCGTCGAGGGCGAAGTCGATGTGGCCCTCGATGAAGGAGTCCAGGACCGCCGAGGGTGCGGTGTCCCCGTCGGCCTCCGCCAGACGGCGCCTGGCCCCCGTCAGCAGCTGCCCGCTGATCCCCACCAGCAGCTCCGCGAGCATCGCGTCCTTGCCCGCGAAGTGCCGGTAGAGACCGGGCCCGCTGATGCCGACCGCGGCACCTATCTCGTCCACGCCGACGCCGTGGAAGCCGCGCTCGGCGAACAGCCGGGCCGCCTCCTTGAGGATCTGCTCGCGGCGGGTCGGGGCGTCGGTTCTCGTGACCATGAGGCAATTCTAGACAGGGAGGTTAGCGGTCGTTAACCTGAAGGAAATGCGTTAACGCTCATTAACAAAGTGAGGGGATCGCGGCATGGACCAGGCACCGGAGCTGACGAGCGCGGCGGACCCCGCGTCGGAGGCCTTTCGGGCCAACGAGGAGGCGCACCGCGTCCTCGTGGACGAGCTGCGCGCCAAGCTCGCCGCGGCCGCGCTGGGCGGCGGCGAGAAGGCGCGCGCCCGGCACACCGCACGCGGGAAACTGCTGCCCCGGGACCGGGTGGACACCCTGCTCGATCCGGGGTCCCCGTTCCTGGAGCTGGCTCCCCTGGCCGCCGAGGGGATGTACGACGGGGCGGCCCCGGCCGCAGGCGTGATCGCCGGGATCGGGCGGGTCAGCGGCCGCGAGTGCGTGATCGTCGCCAACGACGCCACGGTCAAGGGCGGCACCTACTACCCGATGACCGTGAAGAAGCACCTGCGGGCGCAGGAGGTGGCCCTCGACAACCGCCTCCCGTGCGTCTACCTGGTCGACTCCGGCGGCGCCTTCCTCCCCATGCAGGACGAGGTCTTCCCGGACCGCGACCACTTCGGGCGGATCTTCTACAACCAGGCCCGGATGTCGGGGGCGGGCATCCCGCAGATCGCGGCCGTCCTCGGATCGTGCACCGCCGGCGGCGCGTACGTCCCGGCGATGAGCGACGAGGCCGTCATCGTCCGGAACCAGGGGACAATCTTCCTCGGCGGCCCCCCGCTGGTGAAGGCCGCCACCGGCGAGGTCGTGACCGCCGAGGAACTGGGCGGCGGCGAGGTCCACTCCCGCGTCTCCGGTGTCACCGACCACCTCGCCGAGGACGACGCGCACGCCCTCCGCATCGTCCGGAACATCGTCGCCACCCTCCCCGTCCGGCGCTCCCTGCCCTGGGAGGTCACCCCGGCCGTCGAGCCCAAGGCCGACCCCTACGGCCTCTACGGCGCCGTCCCGGTCGACCCCCGCACCCCCTACGACGTCCGCGAGATCATCGCCCGGGTCGTCGACGGCTCCCGGTTCGCCGAGTTCAAGAGCGAGTTCGGGCAGACCCTCGTCACCGGCTTCGCCCGCATCCACGGCCACCCGGTCGGCATCGTCGCCAACAACGGCATCCTCTTCTCCGAGTCCGCCCAGAAGGGCGCCCACTTCATCGAGCTCTGCGACCAGCGCGGCATCCCGCTGGTGTTCCTGCAGAACATCTCCGGCTTCATGGTCGGCAAGGACTACGAGGCCGGCGGCATCGCCAAGCACGGCGCGAAGATGGTCACGGCGGTGGCCTGCACGCGGGTGCCGAAGCTGACCTTCGTCGTGGGCGGTTCGTACGGCGCGGGCAACTACTCCATGTGCGGCAGGGCCTACTCCCCCCGCTTCCTGTGGATGTGGCCCAACGCCAAGATCTCCGTCATGGGCGGCGAGCAGGCCGCCGGCGTGCTGGCCACGGTCAAGCGGGACCAGCTGGAGGCGCGGGGCGAGTCGTGGCCCGCCGACGAGGAAGAGGCCTTCAAGGCGCCCGTCCGCGCCCAGTACGAGCACCAGGGCAACGCCTACTACGCGACGGCCCGCCTCTGGGACGACGGGGTCATCGACCCGCTCGACACCCGGCAGGTGCTGGGACTGGCCCTGACGGCCTGTGGCAACGCGCCGCTGGGTGAGCCCCAGTTCGGCGTCTTCCGGATGTGAGGAGGGGACTCGTGTTCGACACCGTACTCGTGGCCAACCGGGGCGAGATCGCCGTCCGGGTCATCCGTACGCTGCGCTCGCTGGGCGTCCGCTCGGTGGCCGTGTACTCCGACGCCGACGCGGACGCCCGGCATGTCCGGGAGGCCGACACCGCGGTCCGGATCGGTCCGGCGCCGGCGGGCGAGAGCTATCTGTCGGTGGCGCGGCTGCTGGCGGCGGCCGCGGTGAGCGGTGCCCAGGCGGTCCACCCCGGGTACGGCTTCCTCGCCGAGAACGCCACCTTCGCGCGGGCATGCGAGGAGGCCGGGCTTGCCTTCATCGGCCCGCCCGCGGACGCGATCGCGCTGATGGGCGACAAGATCCGCGCGAAGGAGACGGTGCAGGCGGCCGGGGTGCCGGTGGTGCCCGGCGGTCGCGACCCCGAACTGGCCGACGCGGCACGCGCATTGGGCGCCCCCGTACTCCTCAAGCCCTCCGCCGGTGGCGGCGGCAAGGGCATGCGGCTGGTGCGCGACCTGGCCCTCCTGGACGAGGAGATCGCGGCCGCCCGCCGCGAGGCCCGCGCCTCCTTCGGCGACGACACCCTCCTCGTCGAGCGGTGGATCGACCGGCCCCGGCACATCGAGATCCAGGTCCTGGCCGACGGCCACGGCAACGTCGTCCACCTCGGCGAGCGCGAGTGCTCGCTCCAGCGCCGGCACCAGAAGGTGATCGAGGAGGCGCCGTCGGTCCTGCTCGACGAGGCGACCCGGGCGGCGATGGGCGAGGCCGCGGTGCAGGCGGCGCGCTCGTGCGGGTACGTCGGCGCGGGCACGGTGGAGTTCATCGTGCCGGGCGGCACTGTGCCTGTCGGGGGGACACCCCCCGAACCCCCCGTGTCGTCGTTCTACTTCATGGAGATGAACACCCGCCTCCAGGTGGAGCATCCCGTCACTGAGCTGGTCACCGGCCTTGACCTGGTGGAGTGGCAGCTGCGGGTGGCGGCCGGCGAGCAACTGCCCTTCGCGCAGGACGACATCACACTCACCGGGCACGCCGTGGAGGCCCGGATCTGCGCCGAGACCGTGTCGGTCAAAGAGGGCGCACGCGGCTTCCTGCCCACCGGCGGCACGGTGCTGCTGTTGCGGGAACCGCACGGCGACGGCGTCCGCACCGACTCCGGGCTCCGCGAGGGCACCGAGGTCGGCAGCCTGTACGACCCGATGCTGTCCAAGGTGATCGCGTACGGCCCGGACCGCGCGACCGCGCTCCGCAAGCTCCGCCGGGCCCTCGCGGAGACGGTCACGCTGGGCGTGCAGACCAACGCGGGTTTCCTGCGCCGTCTCCTCGCCCATCCGGCCGTGCTGGCGGGCGAGTTGGACACGGGTCTGGTCGAGCGGGTGATGGACGACCTGGTCTCCACGGACGTACCGGACGAGGTGTACGAGGCGGCGGCGGCCGTACGCCTGGAGGCGCTGAAGCCGGTCGCGGCGGACGGGCGCTGGACGGACCCCTTCTCCGTGCCCAGCGGCTGGCGCATCGGCGGTACTCCCAGGCCCGTCGGCTTCCACCTCCGGGTGCAGGACCCGGTGGAGTACGTCCCGCGCGGCACGCACACCGTCACCGCCGACCGCGTGTCGGTGGACCTGGACGGCGTCCGGCACACCTTCCACCGTGCCGCCGACTGGCTCGGCCGGGACGGCGACGCCTGGCAGGTCCGCGACCACGACCCGGTCGCCGCCTCGCTGAGCCGCAGCGTCCACGCCGGTGCCGACTCCCTCACCGCGCCGATGCCCGGCACGGTGACCGTCGTGAAGGTCGCCGTCGGGGACGAGGTCACCGCCGGTCAGAGCCTGCTGGTGGTGGAGGCGATGAAGATGGAGCACGTCATCTCCGCCCCGCACGCCGGCACGGTCGCCGAACTCGACGTGAAGCCCGGCGCCACGGTCGCCATGGACCAGGTGCTGGCCGTGATCGCCCCGCACGAGGACGAGGAGGAGACGGCATGACCGCCCAGGAGTCCGGCCTCCCCATGGTCGTACCGGCGACCGACCTCCCCGCCCGGGTCCGCATCCACGAGGTCGGCGCCCGCGACGGACTGCAGAACGAGAAGACGGCCGTACCGACTGAGGTCAAGGCCGAGTTCATCCACCGCCTGGCCGACGCGGGCCTGACGACGATCGAGGCGACCAGCTTCGTCCACCCCAAGTGGGTGCCCCAACTCGCCGACGCGGAGGACCTGTTCCCCCAGCTCGCCGATCTGCGGGGCGTCGCCCTCCCGGTCCTGGTCCCCAACCAGCGCGGCCTGGACCGTGCCCTCGGCCTCGGCGCCCGCCGGGTCGCCGTCTTCGCCAGCGCCACCGAGTCCTTCGCCGAGGCCAACCTCAACCGCTCGCTGGACGAGTCCCTGGCCGTCTTCGACCCGGTCGTCCGGCAGGCGAAGGACGCCGACGTGCACGTCCGCGGTTACGTCTCGATGTGCTTCGGCGACCCCTGGGAGGGCGCCGTCCCGCTCCACCAGGTGGTCCGGGTCTGCAAGGCGCTGCGCGACATGGGCTGCGACGAGCTGAGCCTCGGCGACACGATCGGGGTCGCCACGCCGGGCCATGTCCTGGAACTGCTCTCCCTGCTCAACGAGGAAGGCGTGCCGACGAACGTCATCGGCGTGCACTTCCACGACACCTACGGCCAGGCGCTCGCCAACACCTACGCGGCCCTGGAACACGGCGTGACGACGGTCGACGCGTCCGCCGGCGGGCTCGGCGGCTGCCCGTACGCCAAGTCCGCCACCGGCAACCTCGCCACCGAGGACCTGGTCTGGATGCTCCAGGGCCTCGGCATCGAGACCGGAGTAGACCTCGGCAAACTCACCGCCACCAGCGTGTGGATGGCCGAACAACTGGGCCGACCCAGCCCGTCCCGTACCGTCCGCGCCCTCTCCCACCAGGAGTGACGACCATGGACCACCGCCTCTCCCCCGAACTGGAAGAACTCCGCCGTACGGTGGAGGAGTTCGCGCACGACGTCGTGGCGCCGAAGATCGGCGACTTCTACGAGCGGCACGAGTTCCCGTACGAGATCGTCCGCGAGATGGGCCGCATGGGCCTGTTCGGGCTGCCGTTCCCCGAGGAGTACGGCGGCATGGGCGGCGACTACCTGGCCCTCGGCATCGCCCTGGAGGAGCTGGCCCGGGTGGACTCCTCGGTCGCCATCACCCTCGAAGCCGGAGTCTCCCTGGGCGCCATGCCCATCCACCTCTTCGGCACGGCCGACCAGAAGCGCGAATGGCTCCCCCGCCTCTGCTCCGGCGAGCTCCTCGGCGCCTTCGGCCTCACGGAGCCGGACGGCGGCAGCGACGCGGGCGCCACCCGCACCACCGCCCGCCTGGACCCCGCCACCGACGAGTGGGTGATCAACGGCAGCAAGTGCTTCATCACCAACTCGGGCACGGACATCACGGGGTTGGTGACGGTCACCGCGGTGACCGGCCGCAAGCCGGACGGCAAGCCGCTGATCTCCTCGATCATCGTCCCCTCCGGCACCCCCGGCTTCTCGGTCGCCGCCCCCTACTCCAAGGTCGGCTGGAACGCCTCCGACACCCGCGAGCTGTCCTTCGCCGACGTCCGGGTCCCGGCCGCCAACCTGCTCGGCGCGGAGGGCCGCGGCTACGCCCAGTTCCTCCGCATCCTCGACGAGGGCCGCATCGCCATCGCGGCCCTGGCCACCGGCCTGGCCCAGGGCTGCGTCGACGAGTCGGTGAAGTACGCGAAGGAACGGCACGCCTTCGGCCGCCCGATCGGCGCCAACCAGGCCATCCAGTTCAAGATCGCCGACATGGAGATGAAGGCCCACACGGCCCGCCTGGCCTGGCGCGACGCGGCCTCCCGTCTGGTCGCCGGCGAACCCTTCAAGAAGGAGGCGGCCCTCGCCAAGCTCTACTCCTCCACCGTCGCCGTCGACAACGCCCGCGACGCCACCCAGGTCCACGGCGGCTACGGCTTCATGAACGAGTACCCGGTGGCCCGGATGTGGCGCGACTCCAAGATCCTGGAGATCGGGGAGGGCACGAGCGAGGTGCAGCGGATGCTGATCGCACGGGAGCTGGGGCTGGTGAGCTGAGGCCGGCCGGCGGCTTCCCCGATCACGGGATTCCTGCCGGGCCGCGCGTCAGTTCGCGGTCGTGGTGGTGCGGTGCGGCATCAGTTCGCCGTGGCGGTGGTGTGGTGCGGCCGGTTGCGTACCAGCAGGGCCGAGACCACGGCCGCGCACAGGAACACGGCGGCGACGACGGTCATGCCGGCGTGGACGCCGGAGGTGAAGGCGTCGCCGATCGCGGCGGTCACGTTCGGCGGCGTCGCCCCGTGGCCGCCGCCGGTGCCCGTGGAGACGGCGTGCTCGACGGCCGGCCAGGCGGCCCGGGGGACGTGGTGCGCGTCGAGCCGGTCGGGCAGCCGGGACTGGAGCCGACTGGCGAGCAGGGCGCCGAGCAGGGCGGAGCCGGTGACCGACCCGATCTGGCGGAAAGCGTTGACGGCCCCGGAAGCCATGCCGGCATGTTCATGGGAGACGCTGACCAGGGCGGCGGCGGTGCTCGGCGCGGCCACCATCCCGGACGCGGTGCCGAAGAGCACGTACAGCCACCACACCCGGGCGTAGGGGGTGGTCGGCTCCACCGTGGTGAACCCGGCCGTGGCGGCGGCTCCGACGAGGAAGCCCAGGGTCAGCGGCAGTTTGAAGCCGGTACGTCGGATCACGCGTCCGGTCGCGTAGGCGACGACGACGTAGACGCCGAAGAAGGCCAGCAGCCGCCAGCCCACGTCCAGGGCGGAGAGCTGCTGGACACGCTCGTAGAAGAGCACCGAGAGGATGGCCACCCCGGTGAAGCCGAACAGGGAGACGGCCGCGACGAACATGACGGCGCTGAACGACGGCGACCGGAACAGGCTCATGTCCAGCATGGGGGTGCGGGCGGCCCGCTCGACGAGGACGAAGCCGCTCAGCGCCGCTGCCGCGACGACCCAGGCGACGAGGATCCGGGGGCTGGTGTAGCCGTCGTGCCCGCCTTCGATGAGGGCGTAGACGAGGGCGGCTATGCCCAGGGCGGCCAGCACCTGGCCCGGGATGTCGAGCTTGCCGGCGGGGCCGCGCGACTCGGCGACGAAGACGGCGGCGGCCATGGTGACGACCGCGAGGGCGGCGGTCGACAGGAAGACGGTGTTCCAGTGGAAGTGGTCCAGCAGGGTGCCCGCGATCAGCGGTCCTGCGGCGAGTCCGATGCCGGAGGCGGCCGCCCAGGCGGTGACGACCTCGGTGCGTCGGTGCGGGTCCGGGAAGGCGGCGCCCAGGATGGCCAGGCTGTTGGGCAGGATGAGGGCGCCGCCGAGGCCGGAGACGAGCTGGCCGGCGATGACGCCCCCGGTCGAACCCGCCGCGAAGACGGTGAGCGACCCGACGATCATGACCACGGCACCGGCGAGGAAGGCGCGCTTGCGGCCGTAGAGGTTGCCGATGGTGCCCGCGGACATCACCAGGCTGGCCACGAGCAGGGTGTACGCGGAGGGGATCCAGACGAGGCCGGTCGGGGAGACGTGCAGGTCGTCCTGGATGGCCGAGAGGGCCGACACCGATGCGGTGATCAGCAGGAAGGTCGTCATCGCGCCCAGGCACATCGCGACGAGGGTGACGGCCGCCGCGCGCCGGGAGGGCTGGTCGGAGCGGGAGGGAGGCCGGTCGCCGGGTTGCCGGTCGGTCCGCTTGAGCCGGCCCGGTGCGGGGGTGGGGGTGGAAGCCATCGTGTCCTCGTCTCGGCCGAGCTGCGGGCAGTGGGCGGCAGTGCCCTCGACGACCCGAGCTGACTTACGATTGCAGAAGTCAGCTGTGACGTTATAGGCTGACTTCGCATGAGGCAAGTCAGGCGGAGGGTGGAGAGAGGGAGCGTGGAGAGATGACGGACCTGGTGCGGGAGCGGGACGCCTGGTCCATGGCCAACTGCTCCGTCGCCCGGACTCTGGAGATCGCCGGCAACAGGACGGCGATGCTGATCATGCGCGAGGCGTTCTTCGGCACCCGCCGCTTCGACGACTTCGCCCGGCGGGTGGGCATCGGCGAACCCGCCGCCGCGGCGCGCCTGAAGGAGCTGACGGCCGCCGGACTCCTGGAACGCGTGCCGTACCAGGAACCCGGCCAGCGGACCCGGTACGCCTACCGGCTGACCGACAAGGGACGGGACTTCCTGCCCGTCCTCACGGCGTTGCGGCAGTGGGGCGACACCTGGGCCGCGGACGAACAGGGGCCCCCGGTGGTCGTACGCCACCGGGACTGCGGCGCCGCGGTGCACGCGGTGCTGCGCTGCGACGACGGCCACGACGTGCGACGCGGGGAGTCGTTCGTCGACGCGGGCCCGGGCCTCATCCGCGTCGGCTCGGAGAGCCCCGAACCCGACGGCGACAGCGACAGCGACTGATACGCCCGGCACCGCCCCCCCCCAGGAAGCACTACGAGGAGTTGTCTTGACGCTCGACTTCCAGCCCGGACAGACGTCCAGGTCACGTACGTTCAGCTGGGGAGACCCGGCCGTGTCCGCCGGCGCCGTCCCGGACCACAGCGGTCTCGGCTTCCTCCGCGAGATCCTGGCCGGGCGCCTGCCCGCACCGCCGATCACCGCCGCCCTGGGTATCACCCTGAAGGAGGCCGAGTACGGCCGGGCGGTCTTCGCGCTGGTGCCGGGCGAGGAGCACTACAACCCGATAGGCAGCGTCCACGGCGGCGTCTACGCCACGCTCCTCGACTCGGCGGCCGGCTGCGCGGTGCAGTCCGTGCTGCCCCAGGGCACCGGGTACACCTCGATCGACCTGACCCTGAAGTTCCTGCGCCCGATCACCGTCGGCACCGGCAAGATCCGCGCCATCGGCACCGTCCTCAACAGCGGCCGCCGCACGGCCCTCGCCCAGGCGGAACTCCGCGACTCCGAGGACCGGTTGCTGGCCCATGCGACCAGCAGCTGCATGCTCTTCCCGGTCGGGGGCAGCCAGGAAAAGTGAGCCTGGGGGACGGTGCCGGCCCACGGGAACCACCGAGCGAGGTTCCCGCAGGCCGACGCACATCCCAGCGCGCCCCTGCACGGCGGCCTCTTCGTCTTCGTCCCGAAGCTGCCGGGACCGTTCATCGGTCCGGCAGGCAGGAGCGGAATCGGTGGAGCAGCTCCAGTGCCGCAGGGCTCTCCGCGTCGAAGGTCTGGCCTTGTTGCTCGACAGGAAGACCCGGCCCCCAGATGCGGGCACCGTGACAGCGGAAGCAGAAGGCGATCTCGAAGAGCTGCTCGGAGGAGCTGTGCGCCCGGATTCCCCAGCCCGGGAGGAAGCAGCGGTACGGCTCGCTTCCCGGCAGGCCGGCGATCAGAGCCAGTGCCTGCCGGGCTTGGTCTCCCTCCCAGATCGCGGCAATGTCGCCGGCCAGGTCCTCCGAACCGAGGTGCCTGACGGGGTCGGTGATGCGGACGACCTCGATGAGTTCGGTCTTCCCGTGCGTGGGCGGCAGCAGCATGCCCCCAGCCTCTCAACGACAGCGCCTGGACGTCAGCGGAACAGCTCGGGCACCGGGCAGGCCGACCGGACACCTCCGCAGCGCCCCGGCCATCGTTACTCCCGCAGCCTGCCGAGCGGCCTCGGAAGGCTCCGGGCGCATAGTCGGTGGCGATGACCGTCCCTCCACACAGCAGGCCGACTCCCACCAGGATGAGGAAGACGCAGTTGTTCTGGCCTGACAAGCCCGGACGCTTCCCCTGGGAGGACGGAGTGACCGACCACTGCCGGACGAGCCAACCACTGCTCTGGATCCCGAAGTCCGACACCGAGGGACCGTGGTCCCACGTCGCGTGAAGGCCACCCGTGCTGCCTCCGGCACACACAGCACCGAGAGCAGCGCCTTCTGATCTGTAGCTCCGTAGAGATCGGTCATGAAGGTCATACAGGCTGCTGTACCGCATCACAGATCCACTCGGGTCTCCGTCTCCGTGCTCCCCTGCCGCAACACGACGTGGGCCGGCCGGAACGGCAGACCGCGAAGGGTCGGCTCCATCACCTTGAACAGCGCCTCCGCATCAGCCCCGTAGGCGTACAGGACGGCTTCGCCTCCGCCGAACTCGTTCCCGTCCATCTCACCGACCCCCGCCTCTTCGACGGCGGCCGTCATGGTGCGCTCAGCGTCAAAGACCGCCTCCCGCTCGGCACGCGAACCGTACTGGTCGTCGCTCAGCCGGTAGTGAGCAATGACGGCCTCTTCCGCTGTCTCCGGTTCGGGAAGATCAAAGAGCGTGTCCATACGGGCACGATGCCACCAACCTCTGACTGTCAGTCTCTTCGTACCGGATCCCGCAAGGATCGGGTGGTCCCGGCCGTGTCGGTCTGACCCTTGCTTATGACTGACCCTGTGGGTGTCCTGGCGTTGATCTGTCGACCGTCCGGCCGGGCACGCAGCAAGCGCTGCCGCCGGGCGGACGTGACCTGCCCCAGACCGGCCCACTCGGTCAGCTGGTCGTACGTCGCCATCGAACGATCCTCTTCCGCAGGCTGTGGCCCTGACCCTATCGAGCCGGTCTGAGGTCAAGGCACGGCCGCACTTGCCGGACAGCCAGCCCTTAGGTCCGGCAACGTGTGCCGTCGGCTCCTTCATTGCTGCGAGCAGCCGCACCTTCCGGCCTGTCCGTGGCACGCCGGGCCTTCACCAGATAGCCCGCGAAGCTAACGTCCGGCCTGGCCTTCACCCACCCGTCCGCCTCGCGCACCGGCACGAGCACGGTCGTGCCCGGAACGGGGGAGTTCACCTTTTCCACAGCGCCCGGGGGTACCCCGTAGCGGCAGTGCACCTCGACGATCGACACCACCTCCAGCGAGGCGGTTGCGTGCCCCTCCCCCTGGCCGTGATGCTCCTCGCGGAAGTCGATCTCATCGGCCCGTTCGCTGCCAATGACGTCGGCGTAATCCTCTGGATCGACCTCCAACAGCGTCCAGGAGACGACATCCCCTGGCGCGAAGCTCTGACCGCAGCACTGGATCTGCCAGTCATCGACCCAAATCGTCAACGTCATGCCGCCATTGTCCGCCGAGCGACCCGAGCTCATCCGGGGCCCCGCGCATGATCTACGACATCCGCTCCAGGAGTTCGGTCTACGCCCGCCTCCGGGTCCGTCGTCAGGTGGTCCGACGGTCGCCGGGGGGGCTGTATGCCGCCGTCCGGCCTCGTTGATGTCAGCCGTGGATGGCAGACGGCTCTGGCATCCTGCGCCAGTGAGAATGACCGGGCCGCCTTCTGGGCACTGACAGCCGTCCTGAACAGCAAGCCACGCAGGCGAGTTGTCAGCGCCTGGCCGAGGACACCCTGCTCGTCGAGCCACCCCGAACCGGAATACCTCAGACGAAGCCGTGGCCGGCCTTCCTGCTGTACCTGTACGTCAGCGCGACACCCGTCACGGCACCACCTCGCGGCGGCCGGGGTCGCTCCCCGCGTCGTGATGGGGGTCCCCGCCTCCTGACTTCCGGTCCGCTCGACGGCGACGTCGATGAACTCCTCGACATCAACCCTGTCGACGTGCCTCGACTCCCGGTCAAGCCCCCCACACCGGCCCCGCCCGGCTAAGGAGTCAGTCCTGCCTTCGCGCAAGCGGCCCGTAGCTGCGGTGTGCAGATCTGGGCGATGGTGTACACGCCGTCCTTGACGAGCGTCTGCTCGATGTTGGCGGTTGTCACGGCTACCGGAGTGAGGAGCACGGACGGGATGTCGTGGGTGGTGGGGCTGTCGGTCGTCGTCGTGGCGATGGTGTGGAGCTTCTCGCCGCGGCCCAGGGCCAGGGCCATGGCGACGGCTGTTTCGGCTTCCGCGCGGAAGGACTTGTACACCGTCATGGACTGCTCACCGTCGACGATGCGCCGCACCGCGTCGAGGTCGGCGTCCTGGCCGGTGACCGGTGGAAGGCGCCTGGCATGGGCGGTCTTGAGCGCGGAGATGACACCTGCGGCCATGGCGTCGTTGGCGGCCAGGACGCCGTCGATCCGGCCCAGGCCCAGCGCCGAGATGGCGGCGGACATGTTGGCGTTCGCGTTGTCCGTGCTCCAGCCCGGGGTGTCGTAGGAACGGCCGATCCGCACCTTGCCCCGCAGGACGGACAGCGCACCCCTCTTGTACCAGGCGGCGTTGGGGCTGGTCGGGTCGCCGTTCATCATGACGACGGTGGTCCCGCCCCCGCCCCCGCCCCCGCCCCCGGCCGGGGCGTGCATGGCCTTGAGGAGACCCTGGCCCTGCAGCGTTCCGACCTTGGCGCCGTCGAAGCTGACGTAGCCCGAGACCGGCCCCTCGGCGAGCCTGTCGTAGGCGACGACGGGGACACCCGCGTTGTGCGCCTCCTGGACGGTGGAGCGCATCGCCCGGTTGTCGGTGGCGACGAGGATGAGGACCCTGACCCCCTTGGTGATCATGGCGACCATCTGCTGCCGCTGGGTCGTCAAGTCGTCGTTGGCGTTGGCATACGTGACATGGCAGTGCGGGCAGAGCTGTTTCACCCGTTGCTCGATCAGCGGCCTGTCGGAGTGCTCCCAGCGCGGCACCGCCCGGCTCGGCAGCAGCAGGCCGACGGTGAAGCTGTCCGTGGTGGTCGTTCCGCCTCCGCTGCAGGCGGCCGACGGCACGGTCAGCAGGCCCGCGACAAGCGCGGCGACGGCATACCGCGTACGGGACGTCATGCATGGGCTACGAAACGTCATGATCGGTCCCCGTCCTCGGTGCCGGGTGCCGCGCCCGCAGCAGCCGGTTCACGACCCGGTACCGCTATCTCGCTGCACACCTGCTTGCCGCCGGCCACCGGCACCGTGCCGAAGGACTCCGACACCGCCTCGACCAGGAGCAGGCCCCGGCCGCCGGTCGACTCCCAGTCCACGATCACGGGCTTGGCGGGCGCCCGCGGAGAGGAGTCGCTCACGCAGACGCGTACCCGGTCCCCGCGGAGCACCAGTTCGAGACGGACCGCGCCCTGGGTGTGCATCAGCGCGTTGGTGACGAGTTCGGACACCACCAGCAGCACCGGATCGGTGGCTGCTTCGACCTTCCAGCGGCGCAGCGTGCGTGCGGTGAAGCGGCGGGCGTGCATGACGGCGTCGGGCAGCCGCCACACCACCCAGCCCGACCGGATCGGCCGGGTCTTCATGCCGTCGTAGCGCAGCAGCAACAGCGCCACGTCGTCCTCACGGCGGCCGTAGTCGCCCAGCAGGTCGTCGGCCACCCGCCCGGGATCCGACGGGTCGGCCGTGGCGAGGGTGGCGCGAGCGCGGCGCATGCCCTCGTCCATGGAGAGATCGGCGGCCTCGATCAACCCGTCGGTGACCAGGGCCAGCATCATCCCGGGTGCCAGTGCCACCGCGGTCATCGGGAAGTCCGCCTCCATGGAAATGCCCAGCGGAAGGCCGCCCTCGACCTCGACCTCCTCGGTGCTGCCGTCGGGATGGCGCAGCAGCGGTGCGACGTGCCCGGCCCGGACGAACAGGACGTCGCCCTCGTCCATGTCCAGTTCGGCGTAGCAGCAGGTGGCGAACACATCCGTCTCCATGCCGACGAGGAGGCGGTTGGCGTGCGAGACGACCACGTCGGGCGGATGGCCCTCCACGGCGTACGCCCTGACCGCGGTGCGCATCTGTCCCATGACCGTCGCGGCTGCGGCGCTGTGGCCCTGCACGTCGCCGATGACCAGCGCCACCCGGTCCTCGGAGAGGGCGATCACGTCGTACCAGTCGCCGCCCACCTGCAGCCCTCGCCGGGCGGGCAGGTAGCGGGCGACGGCGATCCCGCCGGAGAGCTCGGGCAGGCATCGCGGCAGCAGGCTGCGCTGCAGCATCGTCGCGAGTTCCTGCTCGGCGTCGTGGGCGTGGGCGCGGGTGAGGGCCTGACCGGCCAGTGAGGCGGTGGCGGTCAGCAGTGAACGTTCCCTGGGGGCGAACTCGTGCGGCCGGTCCCAGCCGATCAGGCACACGCCGGCGGCCCGGCCCTCGGCGGGCAGCGGCAGGACGGCAAGGCCCCCGGGGCCGACGCCGTCGAGTCCCGGTTCGAAGGCGGTGCCCGCGGGCCACAGGTGCATACGTCCGTCTCGCAGAGCCGTCCGCAGGGTGGGCAGGGCGCTGAGGGGTGTGTCGGGCCACTCCGGACGTCGCTGGAGACGCCAGGTCCGCGGCCAGTCGGCGGACTGCGGCGGGTCGAGCCCGGTGACCTGGAGCCGTTCGTGCCGCAGTTCGGCGAGCGCCACCCGGTCGGCGCCCAGGGACGCGCGCAGGGCGGTGACCACCACGTGGCTGACGTCGCGCACGGTGGTGGCCTCGTCGAGTGCCGCGGTCAGCCCCTGGATGCGGGAGACGTCGTCGGCGCCACGGTGCAGGACCGAGGCCTCCGTCACCACACCCAGCACCTGCTCCGGCCGGTCGTCCGTACCCGCAGCCACGCGGCAGCTCAGGCTCAGCCAGCGCGTCTCACCGGTGGGGCATCGGACGCGGAAGTCCAGTTCCCGTCGGCCGGACGTGCCGGTGGACGGCTCCAGCACCGACATCAGCGCGTGCACGTCTTCCGGCAGTGCGTGCGCGAGCAGGGAGTCCGCCCCGCCGTCGAAGTCGCCCGGCCCGATGCCGACCAGTTCGCGCAGCGTCTCGTCCGCGTCGAGCAGGCCGGTTTCCGGCACCAGGACGAAGGAGCCGACGCGCATCCGGCGCAGTGCGGAACTCAGGAGGGCCGGCGCCGGCCCTTCTCCGGCCCCGGCCTCCAGCACGGCGGCGACCGCGTCCGCATAGCGCTCCAGGAAGCGCCGCTGCCCGGCTTCGAAGCCGTTCTCGCCGGCGCCCACGATGACGAGGCAGCCGAGCCGTCCGCCCTCGGCGCCCAGGGGCAACGCACCGAGCGATGTCCGGGCTCGCGGCGGCGCCGGACATCCCTCGGGCCAGGAGGCGAGTGCCGCGGGGGTCAGCCACACGGGGTGGCGGGCGCGGAAGGCGCTGGCCGCAGGCGAGCCGCCGGACAGGGCCAGGCGCTCCGGCAGCCCGTACTCGGCAGGGGAGCGTCCGGCCGTGTCCACCGACCGAAGGTCGTCAGAACCCGCGTCGGGCACATAGAGCACCGCCGACGCCGCTCCGGCGAACGTCAGGGCGCGGACGCTCGCGGTCCGCGGCCCCGCTGGTACGCCGGTGTCCGCGACGCCGGCCCCGGCCGCTCCCGGCTGCGAGAGTCCGGCCCCGGCACTGCCGTGGTGAGGCATCTCCGCATCCACCTCCCGTCTGTGCCGGGGTGCCGCTACCGCTGGTGACTCCCCATACCAGAGTCGCATAGAGGGTGCATGGAGGGATGAACCGGACGGGCTGGTGGACAGGCTGGTGTCCTGTCGGCTGCGTGGCACCGGGTTCGCGGTTCACCAGGGCCGGTGCCAGACTGGCGAGGTGGTCGTTGTGCGATTTTCGCCTGCTCCGGGCGTGCACCGGCCGGAACCCCGCCCCGCCCTGGCTGCACCGGCCGGAACCTTGCCCCGCCTTGGCGCACCGGCCGGAACCCTGCCCCGCCCTGGCCGGCCACGCTGCCGCGCCGCGGTTGCAGCCACGGCGCTCCAGGGCGGAGGGAGGTCTCGCGCATGAAGGCCCGCGTTCGGAACACCGCCCTCGCCCTTGCCGCGGTCTCGACGGCCGTGTCCCCCACCGCCTGCGGAGCGGACGCCGGTAGCACCTCCGACGCAGGGAGCGCGCGGAAGATCAGCGTGCTGCTGCCGGACGCCACCACGGCCCGCTGGGAGACACGGGACAGGCCCCTGCTGGAGCGGAGGATCGGGCAGCTGTGCGGCGACTGCGCGATCGAGCACGCCAACGCCGAAGGCGACGTGGCCATCCAGCAGAAACAGATGGACTCGTCGATCGCCGAGGGGGTCGATGCCATCGTGCTGACGGCCGTCGACGCCAGAGCCATGGCCGCCTCGGTCGGACGAGCGGCTGCCGCCCACATCCCCGTCATCGCCTACGACCGCCTCGCCGAGGGCCCGATCTCGGGCTACGTCTCCTTCGACGGCCAGGAGGTCGGCAGGCTCCAGGGCAGGGCGCTGCTGACGGCCATGGGCGCCAAGGCGCGCGACGGCCGGATCGTGATGATGAACGGCGACCCCGGCGACCCCAACGCACTGTCGTTCAAGCAGGGCGCACTGTCCGAACTCCGGGGGAGGACGACGATCGCCAAGGAGTACGACACGCCCGAGTGGAGCGCGGAGACGGCGAACCGGAACATGTCCGGAGCCCTCTCCGCCCTGGGCGCCGACGGCATCGACGGCGTCTACGCCGCCAACGACGGCCTCGCCGCCGGCAGTATCGCCGCCCTCAAGGCCGACAAGGTCACCCCGCTGCCTCCCGTCACCGGGCAGGACGCCGAGCTCGCGGCCGTACGGCGCATTGTCGACGGCGATCAGTACATGACCGTCTACAAGCCGTTCGGACCCGAGGCCGCCGCCGGCGGCGCCATGGCCGTGGCGGCCGCCCGTGGTCAGCGCCTGGACGGGGTGGCCACCAGGCGGGTGAAAACCCGCGGCGGTGCGGAGGTTCCGGCCGTGCTGCTCACTCCGGTGCCCGTGGTCCTTGCCACCATCAAGAACACCTTGGTGAAGGACGGCGTGTACACGCTCGAACAAATCTGCCCCCTGTCACTCGCGGGCGACTGCCACAAGGCCGGGCTGACCTGACGGGCGGGACCGGCCGACCCCAGGCCCGGGAAGGAGATGATTCTCTTGCCGCCCCCCTTGCTCGCCCTGCACGGCGTGTGCAAGCGCTTCGGCGTCGTCGAGGTTCTCCGGGACATCGAGCTGGAGATCCACGCAGGCGAGGTCCTCGCCCTGCTCGGCGACAACGGAGCCGGCAAGTCCACCCTGGTCAAGGTGATCTCCGGGGTCGCTCCCGCGGACCAGGGGAACATCGAGTGGGAGGGCCGGCCCGTGCACATCCGGCGCCCCCAGGAAGCCCGGGACCTCGGCATCGCCACCGTCTACCAGGACCTGGCGCTGTGCGGAGGCCTCGACGTCGTCGGCAACCTCTTCCTCGGACGGGAGATCCGCAGGTTCGGTTTCCTCGACGAGGTGGAGATGGAGCGCCGCACCGCACAGCTGCTGGAACGCCTGACCCGGAGCGTTCCCGACCTGCGCGGTCCTCTGGTGTCACTGTCCAGCGGCCAGCGGCAGACCGTCGCCGTCGCCCGTTCGCTCCTCGGCGACCCGCGCGTCCTTCTTCTGGACGAACCGACCGCGGCGCTGGGGTTCGAGCAGACCAACGAGGTCCTCGACCTCGTCGACCGGCTCCGCGACCACGGCCTGGGGATTCTGCTCATCAGCCACAACATGGGCGATGTGAAGGCGCTCGCGGACCGGGCCGCCGTGCTGCGGCTCGGCCGCAACAACGGCTTCTTCGACGTGAGCACCGCCTCCCAGGAACAGATCATCTCCGCCGTCACGGGCGCCACGGAGAACGTGCCCCGCCGGCCGGCCCCTCGCGAGGCCGAGTGGTGACGCCGAGTGGTGAAGCCGAGTGGTGAAGCCGAGTGGTGAAAGGGATGCGTGACATGGCGGACGAGACGCCGGCCGATCCTGCCGCAGCCACCGCGAAAGCCCGTCGGGGCCTCGGCGGGCGGGCCGTCGGCCGTGCCGTGGCCGGCTGGATCACCGTCCGGCGGCGCAGGCTGAGCGCCGGTGAGCTCGGCTACCTTCCCGTCACCCTCGTCCTCGCCGCGGTCTGGATCATCTTCCAGAGTCTGAACTCCACCTTCCTCTCGCCCCGCAACCTGTCCAACATCAGCGTGGACATCGTGGGCACGGGCTTCATCGCGGTCGGCATCGTCTTCGTGCTGCTGCTCGGTGAACTCGACCTGTCGGTCGGCTCGACCAGCGGGTTCGCCGCCGCGGTCTTCGCGGTGCTCAACGTCAACAACGGCGTGCCGGAATGGCTCGCCCTGATCGCCGCCGTGCTGACGGGCACCGCGGCGGGAACCGTCCAGGGGTACTCCATCGCCAGAACCCGGGTGCCGGCCTTCGTGGTCACCCTGGCCGGGCTGCTGACGTGGAACGGCCTCATGCTCGTCATCCTCGGCACCAGCGGCACCATCAACCTCGACGAGAACGGGCTCATCGCCCACCTCACCGGCTACTACTTCACCAACGCCGGCGTCGCCTACGCGGTGGCGGCACTCGCCACAGCTCTGGTCTTCCTCTCCGCCTACCTGAACAGGCGCCGCCGTGTGGCCCTCGGCATGCCACACCGCCCGCTGCGCGCCATCGGGGTGCGCACCGGAGCCGTGGCGGTGATCGGGTTCGGCTCCGCCTATCTGCTGAACCAGTTCCAGGGCCTGCCGCTGGCGCTGCTGATCTTCCTCGTCACGGTGGCGGGCCTCGACATCGTGCTCCGGCGCACGCACTACGGACGGCGGGTCTACGCACTGGGGAGCAGCGTCGAGGCGGCCCGTCGCGCCAGCCTCGACGTGACCGCCGTACAGACGGCCGTACTCGCGGTCTCCGGCACACTGGCGGCGACCGGCGGCCTGTTCCTGGCCTCGCGCATCACGTCGGTGAGCCAGAACTCCGGCTCCGGCGTCCTGCTGCTCAACGCCATCGCCGCCGCCGTCATCGGCGGCACCAGCCTGTTCGGAGGACGCGGTACGACCTGGTCCGCCGTGCTCGGCATCCTGGTCATCCAGTCGATCGCCTCGGGCATGGCCCTCACCGACACCCCCACCGCCGTCCAGTTGGTGATCACGGGCGGGGTGCTCTTCGCCGCCGTGGTCATCGACTCGCTGTCCCGGCACACGCAGCAGGCGCACGGGCGCGCCTGACCCTTCCCCGGGCGCCTGGGATGCCCCGGTATATTGGCTGATGAGACAGTTTGGTGTCGGCCGGGTGGCATGTCTCCGTCGGTCAGGTGAGCCCGGGGGAGACGGCAGGCGCTCCGGGACCCAGCGCGAGGAAGTACCGATGAGGTCCAGACCCGTCCTCTGCTCCACCGCTTGCGCCCTCTCCGCACTCGTCCTGCTCGGCGCCTGCGGCGGCGGCTCCGACAGCACGGCCACGTCGAGCGACGGCAAGCCGCTGGTCGGCGTCGACTACCCGCGCTCCGACACCGACTTCTGGAACGCGTACATCAAGTACACCCCCGAGTACGCCGAGCAACTCGGCCTCTCGCTCAGGACCACCAACTCGCAGGACGACGTCGCCAAGCTCGCCGCCAACGCGCAGACACTCATCCTCCTGGGCGCCAAGGGCATCGCGATGGCCCCGCAGAGCACCTTCGCCATCGGGCCGATCCTGGCGCAGTTGCAGGCGGCGAAGACCCCGGTCGTCACCCTCGACACCCGCCCCGACACCGGCAGGGTCTACATGGTGGTCCGCGCCGACAACCGCGCCTACGGCGAGAAGGCGTGCAAGTACCTGGGCACCAAGCTGGGCGGCAAGGGCAAGGTCGTGATGCTCGAGGGCGACCTCTCGTCGATCAACGGCCGTGACCGTACCGAGGGGTTCGACGCGTGCATGAAGGCGAACTACCCGGACATCAAGGTGTTCGGGGAGACCACCAACTGGGACGAGGACGTCGCCGCGCAGAAGCTCCAGGCCGACCTGACCGCACACCCGGACATCAAGGGCGTCTACCTGCAGGCCAGCTTCGCCCTCTCCGGCACGCTCCACGTGCTCAGGCAGCAGGGGCTGCTGGTCGGCCCGAGGAACCCGAAGCACGTGTTCGTCGTCTCCAACGACGGCATCCCCAGAGAGCTCAGGAGCATCTCCGCCGGCACCATCGACGCCACCGTGTCCCAGCCGGTCGACCTCTACGCCAAGTACGCGCTGTACTACCTGAAGGCCGCGATCGACGGGAAGACCTTCAAGCCGGGCAGGACCGACCACGACAGCACCATCGTGCGGATCCGCGACGGACTCCTGGAGGACCAGCTCTCCGCCCCGCTCGTCACCGCCGACGGCGGCACCTACGGCGGCGTCCCCAGCCTCAAGAGCACCGACCCCTCCCTGTGGGGCAACAGTCTCGACCGACAGTGAGAACCGGGAGTGGCATGGGTCAATGAGCGCCACTCGCACGGGAGTTGACTTCGGCGGGCCACCCCCCGGGCGTAAGCCGCAGGGCCCGGACCTGGACAAGATCTGAGGTTAGGCTAACCTAATCTCCATCCCGTCCGGCGGTGTTTCCGCACGTCCGAAAGCAGCCACACCTATGTCCAACGTCAGAGCAGCCCACCTCACCCGCCGTGGCATCCTCGCCGCCGGCGGCGCCCTCGGTCTCGGCGCCGCGCTCGCGGCCTGCGGTGACGACGACGCGAAAAGCGGCTCCTCCGACAAGGAGACGACGGCCGCCAAGTCCGGTCCCTGGACGTTCAAGGACGACCGCGGCACCACGGTGAAGCTGGACAAGGTCCCGGCGAACATCGTCGCGTTCGTCGGGGTCGCCGCCGCGCTGTACGACTACGGCGTCAGCGTCAAGGGCGTCTTCGGCCCGACCAGGACCAAGGCCGGCAAGGCCGACGTCCAGGCCGGCGACATGGACATCAGCAAGCTGACCGTCCTAGGCAACGAGTGGGGCCAGTTCAACGTCGAGAAGTACGCGGCGCTCGCCCCCGACGTGCTCATCACCACCCTGTTCGACGCCGCCGGCACCCTCTGGTACGTCCCGGACGAGTCCAAGGACAAGATCGCCAAGCTCGCCCCGAGCGTCGGCATCTCGGCCTACGACCGTCAGCTCACCGTCCCGCTCCAGCGGGTCTGGGCCCTTGCGGAGTCGCTCGGCGCGGACATGACGGCGAGCAAGGTGACCGACGCGAAGAAGCGGTTCGAGGACGCGTCGTCCCGGCTGCGCGCCGCCGCCAAGGCGCACCCCGACATCACGGTGATGGCCGGTTCCGCCGCCCAGGACCTGTTCTACGTCTCCGGCTCCAACCTCTCCGTGGACCTGGAGTACTTCAAGGCCCTCGGCGTGAACTTCGTCGAGCCGTCGGCGTCCGTGCTCAAGGCGAGCGGCGGCTGGTACGAGTCGCTGAGCTGGGAGAACGTCGACAAGTACAAGGCCGACATCATCATGATGGACGACCGTACGGCGACCATCCAGCCCGCCGACATCACCCAGGCCACCTGGAAGAAGCTCCCCGCGGTCAAGGCCGGCCAGGTCATCGCCCGCTCCCCCGAGCCGATCTTCTCCTACGACAAGTGCGTCGCGATGGTGGAGAACCTCGCCAAGGCGATCGAGACCGCGAAGAAGGTCAGCTGACCCGCGGTCGACCGACCCGCAGGACACCGCACATCCATACAACTTCCTGAATCTCAGGAGCACATATGACGACGGCCGTAGCCGCCCCGTTCCGTTTCTTCTCCCTCCAGGTCGTACGGACGAGGCGGCTCGGTCCGTCTCTGGTCCGGGTCACCTTCGCCGGCGCCGACCTGGCGCACTTCCACTCCCACGGGCGCGACCAGTCGCTCTCCCTGTTCATCCCGGCCGAGGGGCACACCGAGCCGGCCGTGCCCGTCGAGCTGGGATGGGGGTCCCCCCGCTCGAGCGAAGCCGAGAGTGGGGGAGGATGGTGGCAGGGCTGGCGTGAACTCCCGGACGACGTACGGGCCGTGATGCGGTCGTACACGCTGCGGGCGCTGCGCCGGGACCCCGACGAGATCGACATCGACTTCGTGCTGCACGGGGTCGAGCCGGGGGCGGCCGTCCCGGCCGGGCCCGCCTCCCGCTGGGCGTCGCGGGCCGCCGCCGGGGACCGGGTGGTCCTGCTCGGACCCGCGGTCGCCGACAACCGGGCGATCCGGTTCCGGCCGCCCGAGGACACCGACCTCGTGGTGATCTGGGGCGACGAGACGGCCGTACCCGCCGCTACCGCCGTCCTCGAATCGCTGCCCGCCGGCACCCGCGTCCGCGCCTGGCTGGAGGTGCCGTGCGCCGGGGACGTCCAGGACGTGGCCACCGAGGCGGACGCGGAGATCACCTGGTTGGTGGGCGGCCGCGACGCCACGGCGGAGATCCGCGCCGCACAACTCCCCTCCCACACGCACCCGTACGCCTGGATCGCCGGGGAGTCGGGGCGGGTGAAGGAGCTGCGCCGGCACCTCGTCGGCGAGCGCGGGATCGACCGGCGCCGGGTCACCTTCGTCGGGTACTGGCGGCAGGGCCTGACGGAGGAGCAGCTCCGGGAGTCCGGCGAGTAGTTACGGCCGCTGGTTACTACCGCTGGTTACGGCCGTCGACGTGACGGCTGTCACGGGAGGGGCAGCGTTTCACTCGCGTTACTTAGGTTAGGCTAACCTAAGTGGAGCCGATCGCTCCCCTCCCCCGCACGGAACGTCCCGGAGGCCCCCCTCATGCGCTCGCACCTGCTCAATGACCTCACCGCGGAGCAGTACCGCCGCTCCGTGACCGAAGGAGTAGAGCGGGTGGCGGCCAAACTCGCCACCACCGACCGTCCGTTCACCGGCGTCACCGTCGACGCCCTCTCGCCCCTCATCGACGGCATCGACCTCGACCGGCCGCTGCACGACACCACCGCGGCCCTGGACGAGCTGGAGGACGTCTACCTCCGGGACGCCGTCTACTTCCACCACCCCCGCTACCTCGCCCACCTCAACTGCCCGGTGGTCATCCCGGCGGTGCTCGGCGAGGCGGTGCTCTCCGCCGTCAACTCCTCCCTGGACACCTGGGACCAGTCGGCCGGCGGCACCCTCATCGAGCGGAAACTGGTCGACTGGACGGCCGAGCGGATCGGCTTCGGCGCCGCGGCCGACGGCGTGTTCACCTCGGGCGGCTCCCAGTCCAACCTCCAGGCGCTGCTGCTGGCCAGGGAGGAGGCGAAGCCAGGGCCGGGCGGGTGGGAAGGACCGGCCAGCCTCGCCGACCTGCGGATCTTCGCCTCCGAGGTCAGCCACTTCAGCGTGAAGAAGTCGGCGAAACTGCTCGGTCTCGGCCCGGACGCGGTGGTCCCCGTCCCCGTCGGCGCCGACAAGCGGATGCAGACCGTCGCCCTCGCCCGCGAGCTGGAGCGCTGCAAGACGGACGGTCTCGTGCCCATGGCGGTCGTCGCCACCGCCGGCACCACCGACTTCGGCTCCATCGACCCGCTGCCGGAGATCGCCGAGCTGTGCGAGCAGTACGGCGTGTGGATGCACGTCGACGCGGCCTACGGCTGCGGGCTGCTCGCCTCCCTGAAGCACCGGGACCGGCTCGCCGGCATCGAGCGCGCCGACTCGGTCACCGTGGACTACCACAAGTCCTTCTTCCAGCCGGTGAGTTCGTCGGCGCTGCTGGTCCGGGACGGCGCGACCCTGTGCCATGTCACATATCACGCGGACTACCTCAACCCCCGCCGCATGGTCACCGAACGCATCCCCAACCAGGTCGACAAGTCCCTCCAGACCACCCGCCGCTTCGACGCCCTCAAGCTGTGGCTGACCCTGCGCACCATGGGCGCCGACGGCATCGGCGAACTCTTCGACGAGGTCTGCGAGCTTGCCGCGGAGGGCTGGAAGCTCCTCGCGGCCGACCCGCGCTACGACGTCGTCGTCGAGCCGTCCCTGTCCACCCTCGTCTTCCGCTACATCCCGGCGGCTGTCACCGACCCGGCCGAGATCGACCGCGCCAACCTGTACGCCCGCAAGGCCCTGTTCGCCTCCGGCGACGCCGTGGTCGCGGGCACCAAGGTCGGCAGCCGCCACTACCTCAAGTTCACCCTGCTCAACCCCGAGACCACGGCGGCCGACATCGCCGCCGTCCTCGACCTGATCGCCGGCCACGCCGAGCAGTACCTGGGAGAGTCCCTTGACCGCGCGTCCTGACAACCCGACCAAGACCTATGACTTCGTGGGGATCGGGCTCGGGCCCTTCAACCTCGGCCTCGCCTGCCTGACCGAGCCGATCGCCGAACTGGACGGCGTCTTCCTGGACTCGAAGCCCGACTTCGAGTGGCACGCCGGGATGTTCCTGGACGGCGCCCATCTCCAGACCCCGTTCATGTCGGACCTGGTCACCCTCGCCGACCCCACCTCGCCGTACTCCTTCCTCAACTACCTGAAGGAGAAGGGCCGGCTGTACTCGTTCTACATCCGCGAGAACTTCTATCCCCTCCGGGTCGAGTACGACGACTACTGCCGCTGGGCCGCGCACCGGCTGACCAACGTCCGCTTCAACACGACGGTGACGGAGGTCCGGTACGACGACACGGACGAGGTCTACGTCGTCACGGCGGCCGTCGGCGGGACGCGCGAGACGTACCGCGCCCGCCGCCTGGTCCTCGGCACCGGCACCCCGCCCCACATCCCCGAAGCCTGCCAGGGGCTGGGCGGCGACTTCATCCACAACTCGCGCTACCTGCGGCACAAGCAGGAACTCCAGTCCAAGGAGTCGATCACGCTGGTCGGCAGCGGCCAGTCCGCCGCCGAGATCTACCTCGACCTGCTCGGCGAGATCGACGTCCACGGCTACCGCCTGAACTGGGTGACCCGCTCCCCCCGCTTCTTCCCGCTCGAATACACCAAGCTCACGCTGGAGATGACCAGCCCCGAGTACATCGACTACTACCACGCCCTGCCCGAGGCGACCCGCTACCGGCTCACCGCCGAACAGAAGGGCCTCTTCAAGGGCATCGACGGCGACCTGATCAACGAGATCTTCGACCTGCTCTACCAGAAGAACCTCGGCGGCCCGGTGCCGACCAGGCTGCTGACCAACTCCGCCCTGAACGCGGCCGCCTACGACAACGGCACGTACACCCTCTCCCTCCGTCAGGAGGAGCAGGGCAAGGAGTACGAGCTCGAGACCCAGGGCCTGGTCCTGGCCACCGGCTACAAGTACGCCGAGCCCGAGTTCCTGGCGCCCGTCCGCGACCGGCTGCGCTACGACACGCACGGCAACTTCGACATCGCCCGCAACTACGCGGTCGACGTCACCGGCCGGGGCGTCTTCCTGCAGAACGCCGGCGTCCACGCCCACAGCATCACCAGCCCCGACCTGGGCATGGGCCCGTACCGGAACGCGTACATCATCCGCGAGCTGCTCGGCTCCGAGTACTACCCGGTGGAGAAGACGATCGCCTTCCAGGAGTTCGCCGTATGAGCACGATGACGACGGCGTTCACCTTCCGCCCGCTGGACCCGCTGCAGGACGCCGAACTCCTCCACTCCTGGGTCACCCACCCCAAGGCGGCCTACTGGATGATGCAGGACGCCCGCCTGGAGGACGTCGAGCGGGCGTACATGGAGATCGCCGCCGACGCGCACCACCATGCGCTCCTCGGCCTCGGCGAGGACGGCGGGCCCGCCTTCCTCATGGAGTACTACGACCCGGCCCACCGCGAGCTGGTCGGGCTGTACGAGCCCGAGCCCGGCGACGTCGGGATGCACTTCCTCACCCCCGCCACGGACACACCCGTGCACGGCTTCACGAAGGCCGTCATCACGGCCGTGGTGGCCCGTCTCTTCGAGGACCCGGCGGCCCGCCGGATCGTCGTCGAGCCGGACGTCGGCAACACGGCCGTGCACGCACTGAACGAGGCCGTCGGGTTCGTGCCCGTACGGGAGATCCAGAAGCCGGAGAAGAAGGCGTTGCTGAGCTACTGCACCCGGGAGCGGTTCGAGCAGGCGGTGGCCGCCGTATGACCCTCGCCGACTCCGTGGCCCACCTCTCCCCCGAGCGCTGGGAGAAGGCAAACCGCCTGCTCATACGCAAGGCCCTCGCCGAGTTCGCCCACGAGCGCCTGATCACCCCGGAGGCGGACGGTCCGTCGTACGTCGTCCGCAGCGACGACGGCCTCACCCGCTACCGCTTCACCGCCGTCCGCCGCGCCCTCGACCACTGGCAGGTGGACGCCGACTCGATCACGCGCACCCGGGACGGCGCCGAACTCCCCCTCGCCGCCCTCGACTTCTTCATCGAGCTGAAGGAGGCCCTGGGGCTCGGCGACGAGGTGCTGCCGGTCTACCTGGAGGAGATCTCCTCCACCCTCTCCGGCACCTGCTACAAGCTCACCAAGCCCCAGGTACCCGTCGCCGAGCTAGTTCGATCCGACTTCCAGGCGATCGAGACCGGGATGACCGAGGGCCACCCCTGCTTCGTCGCCAACAACGGGAGGCTGGGCTTCGGCGTCCACGAGTACCTGTCGTACGCCCCCGAGACCGCGAGCCCGGTCCGGCTGGTGTGGCTGGCGGCGCACCGGTCGCGGGCCGCGTTCACGGCGGGGGTGGGGATCGAGTACGAGACCTTCGTACGGGACGAGTTGGGCACGGCGACCGTCGAGCGCTTCGACGGTGTCCTGCGCGACCGGGGCCTGGACCCCGCCGACTACCTCCTCATCCCGGTCCACCCCTGGCAGTGGTGGAACAAGCTCACCGTCACCTTCGCCGCCGAGGTCGCCCGCGGGTATCTGGTGTGCCTGGGCGAGGGCGACGACGAGTACCTGGCCCAGCAGTCCATCCGGACCTTCTTCAACAGCTCCAGCCCCGAGAAGCACTACGTGAAGACCGCGCTCTCGGTCCTCAACATGGGCTTCATGCGCGGGCTTTCCGCCGCCTACATGGAAGCCACCCCGGCCATCAACGACTGGCTGGCCCAGCTCATCGACAACGACCCGGTGCTCAAGTCCACCGGCCTGTCGATCATCCGCGAGCGGGCGGCCGTCGGCTACCGGCACCTGGAGTACGAGAAGGCGACCGACCGCTACTCGCCGTACCGGAAGATGCTGGCGGCACTGTGGCGGGAGAGCCCGGTGCCGTCCCTCCGGGAGGGCGAGTCCCTGGCGACCATGGCCTCCCTCCTCCACGTGGACCACGAGGGCGCCTCCTTCGCGGCCGCGCTGGTCGAGCGCAGCGGACTGCCGGCGCGGGAGTGGCTGCGCGCCTACCTCCGGGCCTACTTCACGCCCCTCCTGCACAGCTTCTACGCCTACGACCTGGTGTTCATGCCGCACGGCGAGAACGTCATCCTGGTCCTGGCGGACGGGGTCGTACGGCGGGCGGTCTACAAGGACATCGCCGAGGAGATCGCGGTCATGGACCCGGACGCGGTGCTGCCGCCGACGGTGGAACGGCTGCGCGTCGACGTCCCGGAGGACATGAAACTCCTCTCCGTCTTCACGGACGTCTTCGACTGCTTCTTCCGCTTCCTCGCCGCGAACCTCGCGACCGAGGGGGTCCTGTCGGAGGACGACTTCTGGCGGACGGTCGCCGAGGTCACCCGTGAGTACCAGGAGTCGGCGCCCGAACTCGCCGACAAGTTCGCGCGGTACGACATGTTCGCGCCCGAGTTCGCACTGTCCTGCCTCAACCGGCTCCAGCTGCGCGACAACCGGCAGATGGTGGACCTGGCGGACCCGTCGGGCGCCCTCCAGCTGGTCGGAACCCTGAAAAATCCCGTCGCGGGGTTCTGATCCGGGCCGGCGGCTCCCCCGAGTACGGTCCTCGGGGGAGCCGTCGGTCGTTTCACCTCACCCTAGTGCGCGGGCCAGGGCACCTGCGGCGAGCGGTAGTAGGGGATGCCGAGGGCGTCCCAGCGCGGGGCCTGGACGGCGAGCCGCACCCTGTAGGCGTCCCAGGAGTGGGCGGCGGCCGGGGACCAGCCGAGCTCGGCCACACCGGGCAGCCGCGGGAAGGCCATGTAGTCGATGTCGGCGCCGGTCACGATCGTCTCGGTCCACAGCGGCGCCTCGACGCCCCTGATCGCCGAACCCGGGGCGCCGGCGAGGTAGTCGCCCGGGTCCCAGTCGTACGACCGCCGCACCTCCACCAGGCCCGCCCAGTCCTGGCCCAGCGGGGTGTCCTCGGTGTACTTCATGTCCAGGTACGCCCGGTCGGCGGGCGAGAGGATCAGCCCGGTGCCGTTCCGGGCGGCCGCGGCCACCTGGGCCTTCTCGTCGGCGCTCGTGTCGTCGAGCCCCCAGTACTGGGCGATCGCCCCGGGCGCCGGGTGGGCGCCGGTCAGCTGGTGCCAGCCGATCACCGTCTTGCCGTACTTCGCGACGATCGGCTGCACCCGGTCCATGAACATGACGTAGTCCGCGTGGCTGGTGGAGTGCGCCTCGTCGCCGCCGATGTGGAGGTAGCGGCCGGGGGTGAGGGCGGCCAGTTCGCGGATGACGTCCGCGGCGAAGTCGTACGTCACCTGCTTGCCGGCGCACAGCGAGCTGAAGCCGACCTCCGTGCCCGTGTACAGCGGCGGCGCGGTGCCGTCGCAGTTGAGGTCGGCGTAGGAGGCGAGGGCGGCGTTGGTGTGGCCGGGCATGTCGATCTCGGGGACGACCTCCAGGTAACGGGCGGCCGCGTACCGGACGATCTCCTCGTACTGGGCCTTGGTGTAGTGGCCGCCCGGGCCGCCGCCCACCTGGGTCGAGCCGCCGTAGCTCGCCAGCCGCGGCCAGGAGTCGACGGCGATGCGCCAGCCCTGGTCGTCGCTGAGGTGCAGATGCAGCTCGTTGATCTTGTAGAGGGCCAGCTGGTCGATGTACCGCTTGACCTGGGCCACGGTGAAGAAGTGCCGGGAGACGTCGAGCATCGCGCCGCGGTAGGCGTAGCGCGGGCGGTCGGTGATCGTGCCGCCCGCGACCAGCCAGGGGCCGGGCTGCACGGTGTCCTTCTCGACGGCCGCGGGGAGCAGCTGGCGCAGGGTCTGGACGCCGTGGAAGAGGCCGGCGGGTTCGGCGGCGGTGAGGGTGACGCCGTCGCGGCCACTGTCGAGCCGGTAGCCCTCGGCGCCGAACGGGCCGGGGGCCAGGCGCAGCCGGATGCCGGCGGTGCCGTGGGTGGTCAGGGGCAGCCGGTAGCCGGTCGACGGGCGCAGCAGGTCCGCGAGGTACTCGGCGACCCGGCGGGCCGCCCCGGAGCCGTCGACGCGGATGACGGTGTCCCGGGTGATGCGGTACGGCGCTCCGCCGGGCGTGACCGAGGCGGGCGCCGGGACGATACGGCCGAGCGAGACCGGCGCAGGTGCGGGCGTCGTAGGCGCGGCGCCGACCGTGAAGGCACCGGCCGCCGCGACGAGCAGCAGGGCCCCGAGGACGCGGGCCATGCGGGGAGTTCGGGAAACCCGGAGGGTTCGGGGAGTTCGGACAGTTCGGGGAGTCGTTCTGAGGTGCGTTCGCACATGCGCTCCCTTCAGCGGGGGGTGAGACCGAACCTGGATTGGTCGAGACCACTCTCCCGCACTTCCGGTGGAACAATCCCCGCATGGCGGAAATCATCCAGAAGGACGGCATCTGGGTCTTCGACGGAGACGCCCTGCGGCTGACTCCCGGGCGGGACCGGAACGTCGGTGTGCTGCGCCGGGCGCTGGGTGAACTGGTCGTGCCGCTGGGCGCGTTGGCGGGGATCTCGTTCGAGCAGGGCCGCAAGCAGGGGCGGCTGAGGCTGCGGCTGCGGGACGGCGCCGATCCGCTGCTGCACGCCACCGGGGGCCGCCTGGCCGAACCGCACGACCCCTATCGGCTGACCGTCGAGTCGGACCGGTACGGGGTCGCCGAGTACTTCACGGACGAGGTGCGCGACGCGCTGCTCCTCGAACAGGTGCCTGGCACGCCGGTGAAGGAGTACCTGCTGCCGGGGCCGCCGCTGCCGCTGTCGGTCTCCGCGGGGGACGGCACGGCGTCGTTCGACGGCGAGCGGGTGCGCCTGGAGTGGAACTGGAAGACGGAGGACGTCAAGGCCGCCGCGGGGCCGCGCACGCTGGCCCTGGCGGACATCCTCGGCGTGGAGTGGCAGCCGTCCGCAGGTCTTGAGAACGGCCATCTGCGGTTCCGGGTGGCCGGCGCGCCGGTCCGGGAGCGGGCCAAGTACGACCCGCACGCGGTGGAGTTGTGGGGGTTCAAGCGGGATCCGCTGATGGCGCTGGTCGCGGCGGCGGTCCAGGCGCGGCTGCCGCATCCGTCGGCGGACGGGGTACCGGAGGTGGCACCGGTGCCGGAGGCGGCCGAGGCCGATCACGACGCGCTGCTGCGCAGGCTGCGCGAGCTGGGTGAGCTGCACCGCGAGGGGGTGCTCAC
Source organism: Streptomyces sp. NPDC047061 (assembly GCF_040643955.1). Classification (NCBI taxonomy): domain Bacteria; kingdom Bacillati; phylum Actinomycetota; class Actinomycetes; order Kitasatosporales; family Streptomycetaceae; genus Streptomyces; species Streptomyces sp. NPDC047061. Next base: position 43,233 of record NZ_JBEYVI010000009.1, on the reverse strand, counting down.
GGCCGAGGAGTTCACGATGGCCAAACAGGCGGTCCTCAAACGCATGTGAGGACCGCCTGCGGGTGCCTTGCCGCCGTTCGCCCTGTCTTCGGGGCGTACGGCCTTACTTGGCCTTGCGGGCCACCGTGAAGTGGTCGATGCGGTCGCCGGTCTCGGCGATGCCCGACACCTTCAGCTTGGCGTACTGGCCGCGCGGGGCGGGCTCGACGTCCACGCGCAGGAAGGAGTAGTTGAGGTAGCGCACCCGGGACCAGGCGACGGTCTCGTTGACCTTGCCGTCCTTGGTGTTGATGAAGGAGGCGACGGAGTCGACCTCGTTCAGGTGGCCCTCGTAGGAGTCCGGGGCGGTGAACGCGTAGAGGCTGCGGCCGGCCGCGCCCGCGGTGACGTAGACGACACCCTCGGTCTCGGAGTAGGCCGTCTCGCCGATCGGGAGCTTCTTGACGACGGTGTTGCCCTTGATGACGTCGGTGCGCTCGTACTGGTGGTTGTGGCCGTTGATGACCAGGTCCACCGTGTACTTCTCGAACAGCGGCACCCACTCCTGTCGCACGCCCCCCTCCGAGGCGTGCGCCGTGGAGGTGCAGTAGGCGCAGTGGTGGAAGAACACGACGATGAAGTCGATGTCCTTCGAGGCGCGGAACTTCTTCAGCTGCGCCTCGAACCACTTGGTCTGGGTGCCGCCCGAGATGCCGAGGTTGGCCGGGATCTCGAAGGAGACGTCGTTCGGGTCGAGCGAGATGATCGCCGTGTTGCCGTGCACGAAGGAGTAGACACCCGGCAGGTTCTTCTTGTCCGGCCCGTTGTCGGGCAGGGTGAAGCGGGCCTCCTCGCCGCCGTAGCCGTTGGGCGAGTACCAGGCCTCCATGTCGTGGTTGCCGTACGACACCATCCACGGCACCGACTTGGCGACCGACTCGGTCTGGTACAGGAACTGGTCCCACACGCGGGAGTCGAAGCCGGTGTCGGCCGTCTTGCCGGCGCCGGCCGGGTCGGCGTAGGCGATGTCGCCGGCGTGCAGGTGGAAGCTGGGGTTCTGGCCGAGGATCAGGCTGTCGTTGGCCAGGCCGTGGTAGCTGACGCCCTGGTCGCCGAAGGCCGTGAAGGTGAACGGCTCCTTGTTGCGGGGGGCGGTGGTGAAGGTGCCGATGGTGCCGGCGAACTTCGGCGAGGCCGGGTCGAAGCCGTCGTGGCCGACGCCGTAGAAGTAGGTGCGGCCGGGCTTGAGGTTGGCCAGCTTGGCGTGCACGTAGTACTGGGTGTGGTCGCCGCTGGCGCCGATGCCGGCCGGGGTGTACAGGGTGCGGATCTCGGCGTCGATCTTGACCGAGAGGTGGGAGGCGTGGGTGCCGATGCGGACGAAGGGCTTCTTCACCGCGACCGGGACCTGCCAGGAGATCGTCATCTCCGTGCCGGCGTCGTTGCCGAAGGCCAGGTGGCGGCCGAACGGGGCGACGAAGGCGCCGTCGACGTACTGGGTGGCGGGGGCGGAGGACTGGGTGGGGACGGCGGCCTGGGCGGTGCCGCCCATGACCAGCGAGCCGCCCGTGACGGCGCCGAGGGTCACGGCACCGCCTCTGATCATCGAGCGCCGGGAGAATTTGGCGCGGAGGTACTCGTGCTGCTCGGCCATGCTCATGCGGTCGGCGAGCTCATCGGGTACGCCCATACGAGGAATGTCCATGGCGTCTGAAAATCGTCTCCACAAGCGACGTGGCGCAAGACACAGGATGGACAGGCTGCGAACAGCACCCCATAAGAGATTCAACAGTCCGCTGCCCGGAATCGGGCAGGATTCTTGCGAAACCGGCGCCGGTACCCGAGGATCTACCGGGTGCACGATGAACTTGTTGATCACCTGACGCGGTCCACGCCCCTCAGCCGGGGCGAGGCGCTGCGGGTGATCCAGGACGTGCTCGCCTACTTCGACGAGACGGCCGGGGACTACGTCCGGCGCCGCCACCGCGAACTCCAGGCGGAAGGCCTGGTGAACGCGGAGATCTTCGAACGGATCGAGGCGGATCTGAAGTACAGGGCGGTCGCCCCGCCGGAGCTCACCCTCCGGCAGCTGCGCCGCCTGGTCTACGGCTGACTACGACCCAGGAATACGGAACACCTATATATGTGCGGAATTGTCGGATACATCGGTAGGCGCGACGTCGCCCCCCTCCTCCTCGAAGGTCTGCAGCGGCTGGAATACCGCGGTTACGACTCGGCGGGCATCGTCGTCTCGGCCCCGAAGACGCCCGGCCTGAAGATGGTGAAGGCCAAGGGCCGGGTCCGGGACCTGGAGGCCAAGGTACCGGCGCGCTTCAAGGGCACCACCGGCATCGCCCACACCCGCTGGGCCACCCACGGCGCCCCCTCCGACGTGAACGCCCACCCGCACATGTCGGCGGACCAGAAGGTCGCCGTCGTCCACAACGGCATCATCGACAACGCCTCCGAGCTGCGCCGCAAGCTGGAGGCGGACGGTGTGGTCTTCCTCTCCGAGACCGACACCGAGGTCCTCACCCACCTGATCGCCCGCTCCCAGGCGGAGACCCTGGAGGAGAAGGTCCGTCACGCACTGCGCGTGATCGAGGGCACCTACGGCATCGCGGTCATGCACGCCGACTTCCCCGAGCGGATCGTCGTCGCCCGCAACGGCTCCCCGGTGGTCCTCGGCATCGGCGACAAGGAGATGTTCGTCGCCTCGGACATCGCGGCCCTGGTCACCCACACCCGCCAGATAGTGACCCTCGACGACGGCGAGATGGCCACCCTCAAGGCCGACGACTTCCGCACCTACACCACCGAGGGCACCCGCACGACGGCCGAGCCGACCACCGTGGAGTGGGAGGCCGAGTCGTACGACATGGGCGGCCACGACACCTACATGCACAAGGAGATCTTCGAGCAGCCCGACGCGGTCGACCGCGTGCTGCGCGGCCGGATCGACGACCGCTTCTCCACCGTGCACCTCGGCGGCCTCAACCTGGACGCCCGGGACGCGCGTGCCGTGCGCCGGGTGAAGATCCTCGGCTGCGGCACCTCGTACCACGCGGGCATGATCGGCGCCCAGCTGATCGAGGAGCTGGCCCGCATCCCGGCCGACGCCGAGCCCGCGTCGGAGTTTCGCTATCGCAACCCGGTGGTCGACCCGGACACCCTCTACATCGCCGTCTCCCAGTCCGGTGAGACGTACGACGTCCTCGCCGCCGTCCAGGAGCTGAAGCGCAAGGGCGCGCGGGTGCTGGGCGTGGTGAACGTGGTGGGCTCGGCGATCGCGCGGGAGGCGGACGGCGGGACGTACGTGCACGCGGGCCCGGAGGTCTGCGTGGTCTCGACGAAGTGCTTCACGAACACGACGGTCGCGTTCGCGCTGCTCGCCCTGCACCTGGGCCGCATCCGCGACCTCTCGGTCCGCGACGGCAAGCGGATCATCGACGGCCTGCGCAAGCTGCCGGCCCAGATCTCGGAGATCCTCGCCCAGGAGGCGGAGATCGAGAAGATGGCCGCGGAGTACGCCGAGGCCCGCTCGATGCTCTTCATCGGCCGCGTGCGGGGCTACCCGGTGGCCCGCGAGGCCTCCCTGAAGCTCAAGGAGGTCTCCTACATCCACGCGGAGGCCTACCCGGCGTCCGAACTCAAGCACGGGCCGCTGGCGTTGATCGAGCCGGCCCTCCCCACGGTGGCGATCGTCCCCGACGACGACCTCCTGGAGAAGAACCGCGCGGCCCTGGAGGAGATCAAGGCCCGCAGCGGCAAGATCCTGGCGGTGGCCCACCAGCACCAGGAGAAGGCGGACCGCACGATCGTCGTCCCGAAGAACGAGGACGAACTGGACCCGATCCTGATGGGCATCCCCCTCCAACTCCTCGCCTACCACACGGCGAAGGCGTTGGGCCGCGACATCGACAAGCCGAGGAACCTGGCGAAGTCGGTGACGGTGGAGTAGCGCGGTTCGGTTGTGGGGCCGGTGCGGGCCGGTGGGGGCTGGTCGCGCAGTTCCCCGCGCCCCTAAAAGAAAGGGGCGCCGCAGTGCGCCCCGTAAGGGGCGCGGGGAACTGCGCAAGCAACCACAACGCACCCGCACGGGCCGACGAAACCGAACGGACCCCCACGTGTGCCACCAAGCCACGGGGGGTCCGCTCTATTTGTCGCCGGGGACGCCCGACTCCCCGGCGTCGGCTGCCATATCAGCCGTGGGCCGTCACCCCCCGACCGGCAGCCCGTCCCGGAAGCACCGTCGGCCAGTGCGCCAGCGCGGCCGTCGCGGCGTACCAGGCCACCGCCCCCGCCGCCACCGCAACCCAGCCGCCGACCTTGGTCAGTGACGAGCTGTCGGCGAACTGCGCGACGGCGAGCACGAGCATCGCCAGGAACAGCAGCCCGTGCATGGCCTGTCCGAGCTGGTCGCCGCCCGCGAGGGTCAACGACAGGGCCACGAGGGCGAAGAGGAGCAGGAAGAGCCCGGCCCCGTTGGCCGAACCCTGGCCACCGGCCCCGACGGCCCAGGTGAACCAGAGGGCGCCGAGGGCCACATAGCCCGTGCCGTTCGCGGTGTCACGGTCACGGAAGGCCAGCAGGCCGACCAGGAAGAGGGCGACTCCGCCCACGTAGTGGGCGATTGACACGGCGTCGGACGTGGTCACGTCGTCGATGACACCGGTGGTGCCGAGGCCGAACGCCAACAGGGTGATCCCCAGGGCGAGTCGGCCGGCCACGGTAGTGGTTCCGCTTCCCGCAGAGACGTCGTTGTCCACGGCGGGCTCCCTTCATGCTTTGTGCAGTTGTGCGCGGTGACCGATATATGCCCTTCACAAGGGCACAAACACCTCTGCACGCCAGGAATTTCAGGCACTGCACGAAGGGAGCCGGACCGTTCCCACGGCACATCTCACCTGGGAGAACGGGGAGTTACGGAATGACAACGACAGGGCGCTTGGCCCGCTTGGCGAGCCGCCCGGCGACGGAGCCGAAGATCCGCCCGACGATCCCGTGGGTCGACCCCACGACGATCGCGTCGGCCTCGTACTCCCGCCCCACCTCTTCGAGTTCGTGGCAGATGTCACCGCCGCGCTCGACGAGGATCCAGGGCACCTCGGCCAGATACTCGGCACAGGCGAGCTCGAGCCCGAGCACCTCTGTCCGGTGATCCGGCACGTCGACGAAGACGGGTGGCTCGCAGCCGGCCCACACGGTGGTCGGCAGTCGGTTGGCGACGTGGACGATGATCAACCCTGCGCGGGAGCGGTGTGCCATCCCGATCGCATAGGCGAGAGCGCGCTCACTGGAGGTGGAGCCGTCGAAGCCGACGACCACCCCGTGCTTGAAGGCGGGATCGCAGGAAGGGCGTGACTCTTCCGCCGCCAGCGCATCGGCCGCCGTGGGGTCGGCGACCGGCCGCTTGCGGTCCGCTGGATCGAAGAATTCGTGACCGGCCATGGCTGTCTCGGCGTTGTGATCCTTTGTGGGAGGGACGACAGTGTGCGGCGGAGCTGTGTCCGGGAAACATCTTCCCAACCCCATACCCCCAAGGGTACGGCGGCACGCCTCCTCAGCCCAGATCCCGCGCACTCTCCGTAGGGGACCTTCCCCGGAGTCGGTTAGGGGTTCCAGGGAGCATGCACGAGGCGCGCCCGTAACGCAATGGTTGCTGCCCCGTACAGGCGGTTTGCACAGGATTCGGACAGGACCAGGGCCCCACGCACGGTGACCGACCGCCCGAACGCGCGTTGATCCCGGTACGAGTACGTCACGAGGGAGCACGGGAGAGCACGGGGGAGCACGACGAGGGAGTACGACCATGTCCGGACCGCGCCCCACCACCCCCGATCCGCGCCCCGTCCCACCCCCGGCCCCACACCCGTCCCCGCCCCCGGCCCCGCGCCCACCCTCGACCCCACACCGCGCCCCGCACCCCGCTCCGGACACCGCCGGCGACGTGGTCCGCTGGGCCGTGTTCTCCTGTGTCCTCGTCCCCGCGGTGCTCCTCTGCTACGGCACCTCGGCGGCCGGCGCGGCCGGCACCGCCCTCGGCCTCGCCGCCGTCACCGCCGCCTGCCGCTTCCTGCTGCGCCGCTCGGAGCGCGGAACGACGGCCCGGGGAGGCGGACGTCACACCAGAGGTACTACACCGGTCGACTGACCGGTTTCCGCGCACACGAACGCTTCTTTTCAGCCAACTTGGCGGACCTGCGCAGGGGGGGCACCAACTACCCCCCAACCCCCGTTCCACCTGCACGGAAAGGGCCTGCGGGACCCTCTGCACCCTACGCGGTTTGGCCACTGCCACGAGGCGCACTTCCCTGCACGGCCCGTGAGTGCAACCCTTCGTGATCGAATGCTTCACGCCAAGTTGTCATGTCGACAATCGACGGCGTGTCGAACTGGTCAACGCGACACCGCGGAAACCAGTAGATTCGATCTTGACGTCTTACGGCGGGGGACTCGTGCAGGACCGAGGGGAAACGTGCAGGAGCGACACAACCGAGGAGCCGCGACCACCGAGGGGGGCTTAGCAGGATGAGCCACGACTCCACTGCCGCGCCGGAAGCCGCGGCCCGGAAACTCTCCGGGCGACGCCGCAAGGAGATCGTCGCGGTGCTGCTGTTCAGCGGCGGCCCCATCTTCGAGAGTTCCATACCGCTGTCGGTGTTCGGGATAGACCGCCAGGACGCCGGCGTACCGCGCTACCGACTGCTGGTGTGTGGTGGCGAGGAAGGCCCGCTGCGGACCACAGGGGGCCTGGAACTCACCGCGCCGCATGGCCTGGAAGCGATCTCACGCGCCGGCACGGTCGTCGTACCGGCCTGGCGCTCGATCACCGCGCCGCCACCGGAAGAGGCACTGGACGCGCTGCGCCGCGCCCACGAAGAGGGGGCCCGCATAGTCGGGCTGTGCACGGGCGCGTTCGTGCTGGCCGCCGCAGGCCTGCTGGACGGCCGCCCGGCCACCACCCACTGGATGTACGCACCGACGCTGGCCAAGCGCTACCCGTCGGTACACGTCGACCCACGAGAGCTCTTCGTGGACGACGGCGACGTCCTCACGTCGGCCGGTACGGCGGCCGGAATCGATCTCTGTCTCCACATCGTGCGGACGGACCACGGCAACGAGGCGGCCGGCGCGCTCGCCCGCCGCCTGGTGGTCCCGCCGCGCCGCTCCGGCGGTCAGGAGCGCTACCTCGATCGATCTTTACCAGAGGAGATCGGCGCCGACCCGCTGGCCGAGGTCGTCGCCTGGGCGCTGGAGCACCTCCACGAGCAGTTCGACGTGGAGACGCTGGCGGCGCGCGCCTACATGTCGCGCCGCACCTTCGACCGCCGCTTCCGTTCACTCACGGGGTCGGCCCCGCTGCAGTGGCTGATCACGCAACGGGTCCTCCAGGCGCAGCGCCTCCTGGAGACGTCGGACTACTCGGTGGACGAGGTGGCGGGCCGCTGCGGCTTCCGCTCCCCCGTCGCCCTGCGCGGCCACTTCCGCCGCCAGCTGGGTTCGTCCCCGGCGGCGTACCGGGCCGCGTACCGGGCACGCCGTCCGCAGTCCGACCGCTCCGACACCCCGGAACCGGCACCGCTGCCGCCGACGGGTCCGCTGTCGGTCCAGTACCCCGAGGGCGTACTGCCGATGCAGACCCGCAGGACAGCCTCGGTAGGCCTCTCGGCCAGCCTCCCGGGCCCCCGCACAGGCAGCTGACCCACCGGCCCGCCCACCCGAACCCTCGGGTGGGCGGCCCCCGGCCCTCACCCGCCCACCACCCGACTCGGTGGGACAGAAGAGCGAGGCCAAAAGCACACCGCGAGGCCGTCCACAGCGTGACGCACCTGTGAAGACAACGGCGCGCACCCCTTCTCAACCCGCCCGGCGCCTGAGAACAACGCCACACCGGCGGCCACACCCCCCGAAGACGACGGCGATCACCCGCCCTCCAGCCCGCCCGGCGCCCGAGAACAACCACGCCCAGCCACCACCCAGCCCGCCCGGCGCCCGAGGACAACCACGCCCAGCCACCACCCACCCAGCCCGTCCGGCGCCTGAGGACAACCACGCTCAGCCACCTACTCAGCCCGTCCGGCGTTTGAGGACAACCACGCTCAGCCACCTACTCAGCCCGTCCGGCGTTTGAGGACGAGGCCGTAGGCCGATGATGCGGGGGTACGGGGGCGGCAGCCCCCGGAGACGTCGGCGTCGCACCAGGGGCCCCCAAACGCCGACGTCAGCTTTAGGGTGGTCGCATGAACGATCGCATGGTGTGGATCGACTGCGAGATGACCGGCCTCTCGCTGTCCGACGACGCGCTCATCGAGGTGGCCGCACTGGTCACCGACTCCGAGCTGAACGTGCTCGGCGAGGGCGTGGACATCGTCATCCGTCCGCCGGCCAAGGCACTGGAGACGATGCCGGAGGTGGTGCGGCAGATGCACACCACGTCCGGCCTGCTCGACGAGCTGGCCGGCGGCACGACGCTCGCCGAGGCCGAGGAGCAGGTCCTGGCCTATGTACGGGAACACGTGAAGGAACCCGGCAAGGCCCCGCTGTGCGGCAACTCCGTCGGCACCGACCGCGGCTTTCTGGCCAGGGACATGGCGGCCCTGGAGGGCTGGCTGCACTACCGGATCGTCGACGTGTCCAGCGTGAAGGAGCTGGCCCGGCGCTGGTACCCGCGGGCGTACTTCAACAGCCCGGAGAAGAACGGCAACCACCGCGCCCTCGCCGACATCCGCGAGTCGATCGCCGAACTGCGCTACTACCGCGAGGCCATCTTCGTACCGCAGCCCGGCCCCGACTCGGACACCGCACGGACGATCGCGGCCAAGCACGTCCTGCCTGCGGAATAGGCGCCGAGGAGAGGTCCAGGAGGTCTCCGGAGGGGCCCCGGGAAAGCCGTGCGCGAGCACCCCTTCGGACCCTGTACACTTTTTCTCGGCCGGTCGGAGAGACCACAAAGTCACCACCGGTCGTGGTGGGTGTAGCTCAGCTGGTAGAGCACCTGGTTGTGGTCCAGGATGCCGCGGGTTCGAGTCCCGTCACTCACCCTTGTGGGAAAAGGTCCCTGGCCTGCGGAAACGCGGGCCAGGGACCTTTTCGTTCTCCCGGTCCGGCGGAACCCCGTGGGTGCCTCAATTCCCGCCCGCATCCTGCGGGTTGTGGCCGCACTCGGCCGTGGCCGGCGCCGGGGTCCCGCCGCCGGCGGGTGCGTCCCGCTGGGGTGGAGCCCCGGTGCGAACGCCGCTCACGCAGTGCTGTCCTGACGTGGTCGGCGATCAGGGTTCGCGCGGCCAGGAGCGCCGGGGCCGTCGGCAGCCACTCGGCACCCCCGATCCCTGGCGCAGCCGAACTCCGTCCTGAACGAAGACCTCTGCTCCCCGAACCGGAAGGCGACCCGATTCCCATGTCTCCCGAGCCCCAGCCTCCGACCGGCCGCCGCGGATTCCTCAGGGGCGCCGCCGGCGTCCTCGCCGTCCCCGCCGCCGCCGGCCTCGTCGGCGCACTGGCCGAGCCCGCCCACGCCGACGACGGCGGCCTGCCCGACTACGCGCCGATCCCGGCCGCCTCGGTCGGGCCCACACCGAACGCGGACGGTTACCACGTGGGCCAGATCGCCGGAAACCTCTACTGGGTCACGGACTCCTTCTACCAGGCCATGTTCCTGACGACGTCGCGGGGCGTCGTCCTCGTCGACGCCCCGCCGACCATCGGGCACAACCTGCTGCGCGCGATCGACGACGTCACCCGGGCCAACGGCCGGCCGAGCAAGGTGACCCACCTGGTCTACTCGCACTCGCACGCCGACCACATCGGCGCCGCCGGTCTGTTCGGAACCGACGTCGTGCGGATCGCGCACGCCGCGACGGCCGGCCTGCTGGCCCGCGCGGCCGACCCCAACCGTCCGCTGCCGACGGTCACGTTCCACGACAAGTACCAGCTCAAGGTCGGCGGAGAAACCCTGCGCCTGGCGTACCACGGCCCCAACCACTCCCCCGACAACATCTTCGTCTACGCGCCCGAGTACGCCACCCTGATGCTGGTCGACGTCCTGTACCCGGGCTGGGTGCCGTTCAAGAACCTCGCGGTCTCCCAGGACATCCCCGACTGGATCAAGGCCCAGAGCATCGCGATGGACTACCCGTGGCAGACGTTCGTCGGCGGCCATCTCGGACGGCTCGGAGTCCGCGCGGACGGTGCCCTGCAGATCCAGTACATGGACGATCTGGATGCCGGCACCCGGTCCGCGATCGCCTCCGTCGACCCGGCCCCGTTCTTCGCCAAGTACGGCGCGCAGGGGAACTCCTGGGCGATCTTCAAGACCTTCCTCGACGCGGTGGCGGACACCGCGGCCGCTCCGGTGGCCGCGAAGTACACCGGAGTCCTCGCCGCCGCCGACGTCTTCACCCGGGACAACGCGTGGACGCTCCTGGAGTCCCTGCGGATCGACGCGGGAGTCCTCGGGCCGTTCGGCGTCCGTCCCTGAACCCCTGCCGAAGAACACGGCCACCGGGCCGCGCCGCCTCCTGACCCGACGTCAGCCGCGCCGGGCGTGGCCTCGGCCGGGCAACGCGCCTCTGGTTCACCCAGCCCACGAAGGGAAGACGACATGCCGTACATCACCGTCGGCCAGGAGAACTCCGCCGACATCGAGCTGTACTACGAGGACCACGGGAGCGGGCAGCCCGTCGTGCTGATCCACGGCTACCCGCTGGACGGCCACTCGTGGGAGAAGCAGCTCCCGGCCCTGCTCGACGCGGGCCACCGGGTGATCACCTACGACCGGCGCGGTTTCGGCCGGTCGTCGCAGCCGACCACGGGCTACGACTACGACGGTTTCGCCGCCGATCTCGACGCGGTGCTGACCGAGCTGGACCTCACCGACGTGGTACTCGTCGGGTTCTCCATGGGCACCGGGGAAGTCGGCCGTTACCTGGGGACGTACGGCTCGCAGCGGGTCGCCAAGGCCGCCTTCCTGGCCTCCCTCGAACCCTTCCTGGTGAAGACCGACGACAACCCGGGCGGCGTCGACCAGTCGGTCTTCGACGGCATCCTGGAGGCGGTCACGAAGGACCGTTACGCCTACTTCACCGGCTTCTACGAGGCGTTCTACAACCTCGACGAGACACTCGGCAGCCGGATCAGCGAGGAGGCCGTGCGGGCGAGCTGGAACGTGGCGGCGGGCGCGTCGGCGTACGCGTCGGTGGCCTGCGTGCCCACCTGGGTCACCGACTTCCGCGCCGAGTCGCCAAGATCGACGTACCGGCGCTGATCCTGCACGGCACGGCCGACCGGATCCTGCCGATCGACGCCACCGGGCGGCCCTTCCACGCGCTGCTGCCCTCGGCGGAGTACGTCGAGATCGAGGGCGCCCCGCACGGCCTGCTGTGGACGCACGCCGAAGAGGTCAACGCCGCGCTGCTGGCGTTCCTGGCCAAGTAGTCGCGCGGCCCGGCCGCCGCCGAGGACCCGGACCGTGCTGCGGCGCGGGCCCTCCGCGGCAGGCTCCCGGCACACGCGGCTCCCAGTACACACGCCCTCACCTGCGCGGACACCGGCGAGCGCGCCTGGCCCCCCATTGTGGATTGACTATTCCACAAAACACGCTACGCTCTCCCCATGGCACGCATCAGGGAATTCGACATCGACCAGGCCGTGGACCGCGCCATGGACCTGTTCTGGCGCCAGGGCTATGCCGAGACCTCCCTGCAGGACCTGCTGAAGGAACTGTCGATAGGCAGCGGCAGCTTCTACGCGGCCTTCGGCTCGAAGGAGCAGCTCTACATCCACTCCCTCGACCGCTACCTCTCGCTCCAGGGCCGGGACCTGGAGACGACCCTCGACGAGACGCCCGGGATCCGGTCCGCGATCCGCAGGGTGCTCACCTCCCTGATCGAGGCGGACCTGGCCGACCCCACGCGCGGCTGCCTCGTGGTCAACACCGCCACGCAGTGCGGTGACCAGCCCCTGGCGGCGGACCGCGTCAACACCGCGATCCGGCAGGTCGAGTCCTCCCTCGCCGGCGCCCTGGAACGGGCGCAGGCACGAGGGGAGATCTCCCCCGAGAAGAGCCCGAGGGAACTGGCCAGGTTCCTGACCACGTTCATCCAGGGGATCCGCATAGTCGGCGGAGCGCGCGTGGGGCGGGAGTTCATGGAGGACGCCCTGTCCACGGCGATGCGCGCACTGGACTGAGACACCCCCGGAAAACCCCGGCATCCGCACCCGCGGTTCGCCGCACCCAAATTGTGTATTGATCAATCCAGAAAGGAACCGTCATGGAACTGCACCTCAAGGACAAGGTCGCCGTCGTCACCGGAGCCAGCAAGGGCATCGGCCTGGCCGTGGTCGAGAAGCTGGCCCGCGAGGGCGTCAAGGTCGTGGCCGGCAGCCGCTCCTCCACTCCCGAGCTGGACGCCCTGGCAGCCGGACACGACGTCACGATCGTGCCGGTCGACCTGTCCACCAGGGCGGGGGCGGAGACCCTGGTCCAGCAGGCCGTGGAGCGTCACGGGCGCCTGGACATCCTGGTCAACAACGTCGGCGCCGCCGAACCCCGCGAGTCGTTCCTCAAGGTCGACGACGCCGACTGGCAGCGGATCTTCGACCTGACCTTCTTCAGCGCCGTGCGTGTCAGCCGCGCCGCCCTCCCCCACCTGATCGCGGCCGGTGACGCGGCCATCGTGAACATCAGCTCGATCAACGCCCGGCTGCCGTTCCCCATGGTGGTCGACTACTCGGCGGCCAAGGCCGCGCTGACCAACCTCAACAAGTCCCTGTCCGAGGAGTTCGCACCGCAGGGCGTGCGGGTCAACGCCATCGCCCCGGGCCCGGTCCGCACACCGTTCTGGACCGCGCCGGGCGGCTTCGCCGACGCCACCGCCGCGGCCGCCGGGACCACCGCGCAGGAAGCGCTGGACGTCGTCGTGCCGCAGAGCATGGGCATCACCTCCGGACGCGTCAGCGAGGCGCACGAGGTCGCCGACCTCACCCTGTTCCTCGCCTCCCCCCTCGCCGGGAACATCACCGGCACGGAGACCGTCATCGACGGCGGCCAGATCAAGACGCTCTGAGCCCCGGCGGGCCAAGAGCCATTCAAACTGCAACCTTCAATCCGAGCGGAGAGAGAAATGTCGGTCACCGAACCGATCACCCCTGAGCCGCTGCTGCGACTCGGCCTGGGCTTCATGGCGTCCAAGACGCTTCTCAGCGCGGTGGAGTTGGGAATCTTCACCGTGCTGGCCGGCGGCGGCCGCGACCGTGGGTCCATCGCCGCCGAGACCGGCCTGCACCCCAGGTCCGCCGCGGACTTCCTGGACGCCCTGGTCTCGCTCGACGTGCTGACCCGCGACGAGGACGGCACCTACCGCAACACCCCCGCCGCGGACGCGTTCCTGGACCGCGCCAAGCCGTCGTACGTGGGCGGCATCCTCGAGATGGCCGGCGCGCGTCTCTTCGGCTTCTGGAACAACCTCTCCGACGCGCTGCGGACCGGCGCCCCGCAGAACGAGGTCGCGCACAGCGGCGCCCCGTTCTTCGCGACACTCAGCCAGGACCCGGCCGCCTGGCGCACCTTCCTCAACGGCATGAACGGCGTCAGCACCCCCCTCGCCGCCGCGCTGGCCGCCGACTTCGACTGGACCGGCCGCCGGCACGTCGTCGACCTCGGCGGCGCGCTCGGCGCCGTGCCCGCCGCCGTGCTGCGCTCCCATCCGGACATCACCGGGGCCGTCTTCGAACTGCCCCCCGTCGGCCCGGTGTTCGAGGAGTTCGTCGCCGCCCACGGGCTGACCGACCGCCTCACCTTCCACGGCGGGGACTTCTTCTCCGACCCGCTGCCCGAGGCCGACGTCTACGTCATGGGACAGATCCTCCACGACTGGAACGTGGAGCAGCGCCGGTTCCTGCTGGAGAAGGCCTACGACGCCCTGCCCGAGGGCGGCACCCTCATCGTCTACGACGCCATGATCGACGACGAGCGCCGCCACAACACCTACGGCCTGATGCTGTCGCTCAACATGCTCATCGACACCGAGGGCGGCTCGGAGTACACGGTCGCGGACGCCACCGGGTGGCTCCGGGCGGCCGGCTTCGCCAAGGTGGAGGCCCGTCACCTCATCGGCGGCTACACCGCCGTGTACGCCACCAAGTGAGCGTCGCTCTCGGCGCCGCACACTGCCGGGCGTCGACGAGCAGCCGGCGAACGGCCCCGACCGGGACCACCGCCGGACGCGCCGTGGCGCAGACCGCCTCCGCGCCATGCCACAGACCGCCCCGCACACGGGCGGCCTCCGCCACGCCCACCACGGCAGCTCGCGCCCGGTTCGGAGGACGCGGATGCGCGCCCGCCTGCCCGCCGACGACAGGGCCATGAGGGCCCCGACGACAGGGGCGTGACGGCCCCCGACAGGGTCGTGACGGCCTCTAGGAAGACGCGCGAACCACCAGCTCCGTCGGCAGTACCGCGTGCCGTCGCTCCAGCCCCCGGGACGCGGCCGGGCGGCGGTCGGCGATCTCCGCGAGGAGGAGGTCGATCATCGCGCGGCCCATCTCCACTATGGGCTGGCGGACGCTGGTGAGCGGCGGGTCCATGTGGCGGGCGATGGCCGAGTCGTCGTACCCGACCAGCGCCACGTCGTCGGGGATCCGGCGGCCCACCTCGCGCAACACCTGGCGGGCGCCCGCCGCCATCACGTCCGAGCCGGCGAAGACGGCGTCGAGGGTGGGGTGCCGGTCCAGCAGCACGGACATCGCCCGCCGGCCGCCCTCCTCGGTGAAGTCGCCCGGCTCGACGAGGAGTTCGTCGACCTTGTGGCCGGCGTCGCGCAGGGCGTCGCGGTAGCCGTCGACGCGGCGCTGGGCGCCGTACACGTCGAGGCGGCCGGTGATGTGCGCGATCGTCCGGCGGCCGGAGGCGAGCAGGTGCTCCACGGCCGAGCGGCCGCCGCCGTAGTTGTCGGAGTCGACGGAGGTCAGCGCCTCGGCGGCGGAGCGCGGGCCGCTGATCACCGCCGGGATCTCCAGCTGGGCGAGGAGGTCCGGCAGCGGGTCGTCGGCGTGCACGGAGACCAGCAGGACGCCGTCGACGCGGTGCGCGGCCAGGTACTGGGCGAGCCGCTGCCGCTCCCGGTCGCTGCCCGCGAAGATCAGCAGCAACTGCATCTCGGTGTCGGAGAGCTCGGCACCGACACCGCGGAGCATGTCCGAGAAGTACGGCTCCGCGAAGAACCGGGTCTCCGGCTCGGGGACGACCAGGGCGATGGCGTCGGTCCGGTTGGCGGCGAGGGCGCGGGCGGCCGTGTTCGGGACGTAGCCGAGCTCCGCGACGGCGGCCTCGACGGCGGCCCGGGTGGCGTCGCTGACCCGCGGCGAACCGTTGATCACCCGGGACACGGTGCCGCGCCCCACCCCGGCCCGGGCCGCCACCTCTTCGAGGGTGGGCCGACCACCGCTACGCCCCCGCGCTCCGTGGCTTGCCATGGGCTCCGCCCTCCTCGCCGACGTACAACTCGCTGGCCTGGAATCTAACAGTGCCACCTGCGGCCATCACCGCAGCCGTTTTGTCATGACATATACGATTTTCGCGACGCGGATCCGAGTTAGTTAACGGCCAGATAACTGAACGCGGTTCGCCGCGCCCGCTCCCTTGACACCCCGCTCCGAACCGACGACTCTTCAACACATCACCGGTGGGAGCGCTCCCACAGTACCTGACACATACACATCCCGCACGTTCCCCGCCCGAGCCGCAGCGAGAACTAACGGGCCCAACAATGCAGTTGGCCGGGGGGTCGGCACGTCAGGGCAACAGGAGGACGTAATGCGAGCACGTACCCGAACCGCCTCGCACAAGGCGGTGGTCCTGGCGGCCGTTGTGGCGCTGGGAGGAGCGCTGCTGGCCGGCTGCGCCGACGACAGCGGTGGCGGCAGCGACGACACGAGTGGCGGCGGCAAGGGCAAGACGACGATCACGCTCGGCCTGTTCGGCACCTTCGGCTTCAAGGAGGCCGGGCTCTACAAGGAGTACGAGAAGCTCCACCCGAACATCACCATCAAGGACACCTCGGTCGAGCAGAACGCGAACTACTACCCGGCGCTGGTCAACCACCTGACCACCAACAGCGGCCTGATGGACGTCCAGGCCGTCGAGGTCAGCAACATCGCCGAGGTCACCAGCACGTTCGCGGACAAGCTGGAGGACCTGTCCAAGGTCGACGGCGTCTCGGAGAGCAACTGGCTGGACTGGAAGTGGAAGCAGGCCACCACCAGCGGCGGCCAGACCATCGGGCTCGGCACCGACGTCGGCCCGCTCGCCATCTGCTACCGCACGGACCTGTTCAAGAAGGCCGGCCTGCCCACCGACCGCGACGCGGTCAGCAAGCTGTGGGCCGGCAGCTGGGACAAGTTCATCAGCGTCGGCGAGCAGTACAAGAAGAAGGCGCCCTCCGGGACCACCTTCATGGACTCCCCCGGTGGTCTGCTGAACGCGATCCTGTCCAGTGAGAGCACCAAGTTCTACGACTCCTCCGGCAAGATCATCTACAAGACGAACCCGGCCGTGAAGACCGCGTTCGACACGACCGCGAAGGCCGCGCAGGAGGGCCTGGTCCAGGCACAGACCCAGTTCCAGGCGTCCTGGAACAGCACGATCGCCAACAACAAGTTCGCGGCGATGTCCTGCCCGCCGTGGATGCTCGGCTACATCAAGGGCCAGTCCAAGGCGGACGCGGCCGGCAAGTGGGACGTCGCCCAGGCGCCGAAGGCCGGCAACTGGGGCGGTTCCTTCCTGACCGTGCCCAAGAGCGGCAAGAACGTCGCGGAGGCGGAGAAGCTGGTCGCCTGGCTGACCGCACCCGAACAGCAGGCCAAGCTCTTCAGCGTCCAGGGCTCCTTCCCGAGCGCGCCCTCGACGTACACCTCGGCGGCGGTGACCGGCGCCAAGAACGACATGACCGGTGAAGCCCCGATCGGCACGATCTTCGCCGAGGCCGCCAAGAGCAGCCCCGTGCAGGTCATCGGCCCGAAGGACCAGATCATCCAGGACGGTCTGGCCAACAACGGCGTCGTCCTCGTCACCAAGGGCAAGACGGCCGCGGAGGCCTGGGCGAACGCCACCAAGACCATCGACAACAGCCTGGACAAGTGACCGATATGGCCACCCGGCACGACACCGCCGCCCCCCTCGCACAGGAGGGGGGCGCGGCCCCGGTCCACTCGCCCGCGCCTCCCACGGAAGCGGAGCGGCGGCGCCGCGCCCGTCTCTCGCGCCGCTGGCAGCGGGACATCAGGTGGAGCCCGTACGGCTTCATCTCGCCGTTCTTCGTGCTCTTCCTCGCCTTCGGGCTCTTCCCGCTGGTCTACACGGGCTGGGCCTCGCTGCACACGGTGGAGCTGACCGCGCCCACCGACATGCAGTGGGCGGGGCTGCACAACTACACCCGGATCTTCGGCGACGACTTCTTCTGGAACGCGGCGAAGAACACCCTGACCATCGGGATCATCTCGACGGTCCCGCAGCTGCTCATGGCGATGGGGCTCGCCCACATCCTCAACTACCGGCTGCGCGCCTCGACCTTCTACCGGGTCGTGATGCTGGCGCCCTACGCGACGTCGATCGCGGCCGCCTCGCTCGTCTTCGTGCTGCTCTTCGGCCGTGACTACGGGATGATCAACTGGGCGCTGCACTTCTTCGGCGTCGGCAAGATCGACTGGCAGAACGACAAGTGGCCGTCCCAGATAGCCGTGTCGTCGATCGTGATCTGGCGGTGGACCGGCTACAACGCGCTGATCTACCTGGCGGCGATGCAGGCGATCCCGACGGACCTGTACGAGTCGGCGGCTCTGGACGGCGCCTCGCGCTGGCGGCAGTTCGTCCATGTCACGCTGCCGCAGCTGCGCCCGACGATCCTGTTCACCTGTGTCGTCTCGACCATCGGCGCGAGCCAGCTGTTCGGCGAGCCGTTGATCTTCGACGCCAACAAGGGCGCGTCGGGCGGCGCGGAGCACCAGTTCCAGACGCTCGGCCTGTACCTGTACGAGCAGGGCTGGGTGAACCAGCACCTGGGCCGGGCCTCGGCCATCGCCTGGACGATGTTCCTGATCCTCATCGTGATCGGGATCGTCAACTACGTCATCTCGCGCCGGCTGCGCGCCAGTAGTTAGGAGACCGGCCGTGACGACGACCCTGACCAAACCCTCCCCGGCGGTCGAGCCCAAGCGGGCCCGGCGCTCCAAGTCGGCGCGCGCCGGCGGCACCATGCACGCGGGCCCGATCGCGTACACGATCCTCGCCCTCTTCTCCATCGGCTCGCTGTTCCCGCTGGTGTGGACGGCGATCGCCGCGTCCCGGAACAACAACCGGCTGGCCGAGACCCCGCCGCCGTTCTGGTTCGGCGGGAACCTCTTCCACAACCTGGACGTGGCGTGGAACGAGGCCAACCTCGGGCAGGCCTTCCTCAACACCACGATCGTGGCGGGCATCTCGGCGGTGACCATCGTCGTGCTCTCGACGATCGCCGGGTTCGCCTTCGCCAAGCTGCGCTTCCGGGGCCGCAACATCCTGATGCTGACGGTGATCGGCACCATGATGGTGCCGCCGCAGCTGAGCATCATCCCGCTGTACATGATGGTCGCCAAGCTGAACTGGGCGGACCAGTTGCAGGCGGTCATCTTCCCGTCCCTGGTGAGCGCGTTCGGCGTGTTCTTCATGCGGCAGTACCTGCTCCAGGCGCTGCCGGACGAGCTGATCGAGGCGGCCCGGGTGGACGGCGCGAGCAGCTGGCGGGTGGTGTGGCACATCGTGTTCCCCGCGGCGCGCCCGGCCATGGCCGTGCTCGGCATGCTGATGTTCGTCCAGGCCTGGAACGACTTCCTGTGGCCGTTCCTGGTCCTCACCCAGACCGGCAACCCGACCGTGCAGGTCGCCCTGGCGGGCCTGGGCCGCGGCTACACCCCCGACCAGTCCCTGATCATGGCGGGCGCGCTGCTCGGCACCCTCCCGCTGCTGCTCGTCTTCGCGATCTTCGGCAAGCAGATCGTGGGCGGCATCATGCAGGGCGCCGTGAAGGGCTGACCGCCGTCAGGACGGGGGGCCGGGTCACCGCCGTCCCGGCCCCCTCCCCTCCCCCTCCCCATCCACTCACCCGTCGGTCTCCACGACCTCCTATGGGAGCGCTTCCATGCCTGAGCCCATGACCTCCGTGACCTTTCCTCCCGCCTTCCTCTGGGGCGCCGCCACCTCCGCGTACCAGATCGAGGGGGCGGTGCGGGAGGACGGCCGCACCCCCTCCATCTGGGACACCTTCAGCCATACGCCGGGCAGGACGGCCGGCGGCGAGACCGGTGACATCGCTGTCGACCACTACCACCGCTACCGCGACGACGTGGCGATGATGGCGGACCTCGGCCTGAACGCCTACCGGTTCTCGGTCTCCTGGTCGCGCGTCCAGCCGACCGGCCGCGGCCCGGCGGTCCAGGTCGGCCTCGACTTCTACCGCCGCCTGGTGGACGAACTGCTGGCCAAGGGCATCAAGCCCGCGATCACCCTCTACCACTGGGACCTGCCGCAGGAGCTGGAGGACGCGGGCGGCTGGCCGGAGCGGGACACGGCGTACCGGTTCGCCGAGTACGCGCAGATCGTCGGCGAGGCGCTCGGCGACCGGGTGGAGCAGTGGATCACCCTCAACGAGCCCTGGTGCAGCGCCTTCCTGGGCTACGGCTCCGGCGTGCACGCCCCCGGCCGTACCGACCCGGCGGCCACCCTGCGCGCCGCGCACCACCTCAACCTCGCGCACGGACTGGGCACGTCGGCGCTGCGCTCGGTGATGCCGGCCCGCAACCAGGTCGCGATCAGCCTCAACTCCTCGGTGGTACGGCCGCTGTCGCAGGGCCCGGCCGACCTGGTCGCCGCCCGCACCATCGACGACCTGGCCAACGGCGTCTTCCACGGCCCGATCCTGCACGGCACGTACCCCCGGTCGCTGTTCGCGGCGACCGCGTCGGTGACGGACTGGTCGTACGTCCTGGACGGCGACCTCGCCGCGATCCACCAGCCGCTGGACGCCCTCGGCCTGAACTACTACACGCCCACCCTGGTGTCGGCCGCGTCCGACACGTCCGACGGCCCCCGGGCGGACGGCCACGGCGCCAGCGCCCACTCCCCCTGGCCGGGCGCCGACGACGTCGCCTTCCACCAGACGCCGGGCGAGCGCACGGAGATGGGCTGGACGATCGACCCGACGGGCCTGCACGACCTGATCATGCGCTACACCGTCGAGGCCCCGGGCCTGCCGCTCTACGTCACCGAGAACGGCGCGGCCTACGACGACAAGCCCGACCCCGACGGCAACGTCCACGACCCGGAGCGCATCGCCTACCTGCACGGCCACCTGTCGGCTGTGCGCCGGGCCATCACCGACGGCGCGGACGTGCGCGGCTACTACCTGTGGTCCCTGATGGACAACTTCGAGTGGGCGTACGGGTACGGGAAGCGGTTCGGGGCGGTGTACGTCGACTACGCGACGCTTGCGCGGACGCCGAAGTCGAGCGCCCGGTGGTATGCGGAGGCGGCCCGGACGGGGACGTTGCCCCCGACCGGGGCGGCGGCCGCCTGACAGAGCCGCGATATGCCGTCGTTCGGCCGCGGCGCCGTCGTGGCTGGTCGCGCAGTTCCCCGCGCCCCTTTGGGGCGCGGAGTGCCGCCCTCGTCTCACAGGGACCGCTCAGGCTTCGGCAAGCGGTCTCTCAACTCCCCGGCGTCTCATGGGTGGTACGAGGTGACCCAGTGATCCTCGTGGACACCGGAGGACGTCATGGGATTCATTGCGCTGGTGCTGCTGGCGCTGGTCATCGGGTCGGTGGTGGCCGCCGTCGGACGGAACCGGCAGCGGGCCGCGGCCGGCGCCGGGTCGATGACACAGGAGGACCTCACCGCCGACGCGGGGGCGGAGGCCACCCGCTGGGTGGACCGGCTGGGCGGCGGCATCGCGACCCTGGCCGCGGGCGACGACCGGGCGGCCCGCCAGTCCCTGGCCGACGCGACGGAACGCCACCGCGCGGCCCAGGCGCAGCTGGCGACGGCGTACACCCCGGCGCAGTACGCCCTGGTCACCCAGACCGCCGTCGAGGGCCTGCACTACGTGCGCGCGGCCCGCACCGCCCTCGGTCTCGACCCCGGTCCGGCCCTGCCCCCGACGGGCTCGGCCGCGGCGGGCCGGCAGGTGACGGTGGGCGGCCAGACGTACACGTCCTCGGACCGCCCGGGCGCCGGCACTCCCTATTACTACCCGGGCGGAACGGTCGCCGGCCGTACCGTCCCCGGCGGCTGGTACAGCGCCCCCTGGTGGAAGACTGCTCTGGTCGCGGGCGCGGCAGGCGTCGGCGGCATGCTCCTGGCGGACGCCCTCTTCGACGGCTTCCACCACCACGGCCCGCCGATGGGCGGGCCGGGCGGGTTCGGGGGGTTCGGCGGGCCCGGCGCCTTCTGAGCCGGGCTCCGGGGCTCCGGGGGGCCGTCAGCCGATCGCGGCGAAGGCCTTCGAGAAGGCGAACTTGTCCTGGGTGATCGAGCTGCAGGTGGCGTCGGCGGTGGACTTGGCGCCGCCGGCGCACTGCTGGTCGCGGGTGGCCGACCACATCGAGAGCCAGCCGATCCCCTTGGACTTGGCGAAGTCGACGAGCTGGGTGGCGTCGTCCACCTTGAAGACCTCGGAGGAGACGTCGTTGACGCCGATCATCGGGGTGACGGCGACCGCCTTCCAGGCGGCGGAGTCGGAGAGGCCGAGGACGCTCTTGATCTGGGCCTGGGTGGCGGTGGCGGCCAGGATGGCATAGGTGCCCATGTCGCCGTTGTACGAGGCGCCGTAGTCCATCGCCATGATGTTGACGGCGCTGATCCTCACGCCGTTGGCCTTGGCGTTGGAGAGGAGGTTCACGCCGTCCTGGGTGAGGCCCTCCGGCATCACCGGGAGGGTGAAGGAGACGTCCAGGTTCGGGTGGCTCGTCTGGAGCTTGGCGATGGCCTTGGCGCGGTTGGTGTTCGCCGTGGTGTTGGGCAGCGCGCCGCCCTCCACGTCGAAGTCGACCTTGGTCAGGCCGTACGCGTCCACGACCTTGCCGTACGCCGTCGCCAGCGCGTCCGCCGAGGAGCAGGTGGTGGCGAGTTCGGAACCCGACGCACCGCCGAAGGAGACCCTGACGTCACCGCCCTTGGCGCGCAGGGCGCCGATCTGGGACGCCACACCGTCGCTCGCCAGGTCCGTCACCCCGCCCCACTTGGGCGTGCAGCCGCCGCCGTCGGTGACGAAGGCGAGGTTGTAGTTCTTCACGCCGGTCGCGTTCGCCGCCGCGAGGAGGTCGAACGCCGGGTAGAGGGAGGTGTCGACGTAGGGGGCGAAACCTGCGGAGGTGGTGGTGCCGCCTCCGGTGCCGGTGCTCTGGGTCGGGGAGGCGGTGGGGGTGGCCGTCGCGGTGGGGGTGGGGGTGGCCGTGGGCTTGGGGGTCGCCGTGGCCGTCGGGGTCGCGGTCGGGGTGGCGGACTGCGTCGGGCGGCCGCTCGGCTCCGGGGTCGCCGTACCGTCCGCCGAACAGCTCGCGTTGTCGATACGGCAGCCGGTCGGGTCCCCGCTGCCGTTGACCACGAAACCGACGGTGTCCGACTCGCCGGCCGCGAGGCCGTCCGTGTCCCACTTCGGCGGCTTCACCGTGACGTGCTGCCCGCTCACGGTGTACTCGGCGTTCCACAGCGAGCTGAGCTTCGCACCGGCCGGCAGGTCGAACTCCAGCGTCCAGCTCTGCTCCCTGGCACCGCTGTTGTTCGTGACGACGTACTGGGCGGTGTACCCGGTCGACCAGTCGCTCGTCTTCGTGTACGCGGCGCCGATCCCGGCCGCCTGCGCGATCCCGGTGAACAGGACCGCCCCGCCACCGACCACGGCCGCGGCGACGACACCGCCTATCACCTTGTTCCTGCTGCTGATTCTGCGCCGGTGCGTACTCATGCCGTGCCTGCCTTCGCCTGCCGGAGGGGGTGGGGTGCGGCAGCACGCTAGCGGCCAGGATTCGGACAAACGGCCTGATCGGGACGGCCGTTGCGGATCTTAGGGTGCGCTTAAGGAAGGCATCGGGAGCGATTAAAGGTCGAGACCAATTCGCCCGGTGGTTCCCCCGGTTCCGCCGGTTCCTCTCCGGCCCGGGTCCCCCGGCTGCCTGCGCGAACGGCGTCGGCGGACCGCTCCCCGGTGCCCCCTGCGCTCCGGCTTCCGGCCGTCCAGCTGGATCCAGATCCGCACCTCGGTCCCGCCGAGTACCGACGACCCGATCCGCACGTCCCCACCGGTCGACTCGGCGAGCCGGCGCACGATGTCCAGGCCGAGCCCGGTCGACCCGGCCGCCCCGGACCCCCGCCCCCGGGCCATCGCCGCCTCCGGATCCCGGATTCCCTGTCCCGCGTCCGAGACCAGCACGATCACCGCGTCCTCCGCGTTGTGCACGTCGACCGCGAAGGCGGTGCCCTCCGCGGTGTGCCGGAAGACGTTGCCCAGCAGCGCGTCGAGCGCGGCGGCCAGGTCGGCGCGGGCGACGGGTATGCGCACCGGCCGGTCCGCGCCGGCCACCCGCCACTTGCGGCCCTCGTCCTCGGCGAGCGCCGACCAGAACCCCATCCGCTCCCGCACCACCTCGGCCGCGTCGCACCCGGCGCCCGGCCCGGCGGCCGCCGTCTGCGGCTTGGCCTCCCGGGCGGTCCGGATGATGGTGTCGACCTCGCGCTCCAACTGCGCGACGGCGGCCCGGGTCTGCTCGGCGGCGGTCCCGTCCCCGAGCGAGGCGGCGTTGAGCCGCAGCACGGTGAGCGGAGTACGCAGCCGGTGCGACAGATCCGCCGCCAGCTCCCGCTCGTTCGCCAGCAGTTGGACGACCTGATCGGCCATCGAGTTGAACGCGACCGCCGCCAGCCGCAGCTCGTTCGGCCCTTCCTCGGGCACCCGCGCCCCCAGCTTGCCCTCGCCCAGTTCGTGCGCGCCCTCGACCAGCCGCTGGGCGGGCTGCACCATCCGTACGCCCAGCCGGTCGGCGACCGCGACCGAGCCGACGATCAGCGCCAGGCCGACGGCGGCGAGCACCGCCCAGGCCGTGCCGACGCCGTTGGTCACCTCGGACTCGGGCACGTACACCTCGACGACCGCGATGGCGCCGGAGCTCAGCGCGACGGGCTGCAGCAGGGTCGACCCGCCGGCCACCCCGGTCGTGGAGGCCCGCCCCAGCTTCCGTACCGTCGCGATGTCCCGGTCGGCGGCGCGCTGCCGGCCGATGTCGACGGCGGCGCCGCCGACCGTCGCGGGTATGTGCACGGCCATGCCCCGGTCGGCACCGGCCGCGGCCACCACCCGCTCCAGCTTGTCCCGGTCGGTGGTGATGGACAGCGCCGGGGCGACGGCGGCGGCCTCCCGCTCGGCGTTGGAGAACGCCCGGTCGCGGGCCAGCTCCTTGACGACCAGGCCGAGCGGAACGGCGAAGGCGACCACGACCATCGCGGTGACCGCCAGACAGACCTTGACCAGAGCCCATCTCATCCGACCGGCCTCGCTTCCGCGCCCGGCGGCTCCAGCTTCACGCCGACCCCGCGCAGTGTGTGCAGATACCGCGGCCGGGCCGCCGTCTCCCCCAACTTCCGCCGCAGCCAGGACAGATGCACGTCGATGGTCTGGTCGTCCCCGTACGACTGCTGCCACACCTCCGCCAGCAGCTCCTTGCGCGGCACCACGACCCCCGGCCGCCCGGCGAGGAAGGCCAGCAGGTCGAACTCCCGCCGGGTGAGGTCGAGCCGCACCCCGTCCAACTCGGCCTGCCGGCGCAGCGGGTCGACGGCCAGCCCGCCCACCCGCAGCACGCTCGACGGCGCCGCCTCGCCCCCGGCCGACCGCGCCCGGCGCAGCACGGCGGCCATCCGCGCCGACAGGTGCTCGACGGAGAACGGCTTGGTCAGGTAGTCGTCCGCACCGGCGTTGAGCAGCCGGACGATCTCCGTCTCGTCGTCCCGGGCGGTGGCGATGATGACGGGCACGTCGGTGATGCCACGCAGCATCTTCAGCGCCTCGGAGCCGTCCAGGTCCGGCAGTCCGAGATCCAGTACGACCACGTCGAACCGGAAATGGGCGACCTCGCGCAGCGCCTCCAGTGCCGTGCCGACACTGCGCACGGTGTGCGAGGCGTCGGTGAGATGCCGGATGAGCGCCGAGCGGACGAACTGGTCGTCCTCGACGACGAGCACACTTGCCATGCGCCGCACCGTACGCCATGCGGCCGACGCCGGTCGGGGCCTGTGGATAACTCGGGTCGAGTGCGCACGGCGGTACCCCTGAGGCAGTATGGCCGCGATGCGCAGAGGACTCGTACACGTACTGGCTTGGCTGCTCGCCACGGGCGCGGCGGTCACGCTGTCGTGGTGGGGCGTCCACACGGTGATCGCGGCCACGGCCTACGACCCGCCCCGCGCCCTGCCCGTCACGGCGGCGGACGACGACCCGACGACCCAGGGCTCCAAGTCCCTGGCGTCGGCGGCATCGCACACACCGAGTCCCTCGCGTACGACCGCCCCGCGACCGTCGGCGACCCCCGCACCGACGCCGTCCCGGACTCCGGCCACCACCCCGACCCCGACCGCCACGGCCACCGCCTCCGGTTCCGCTTCGGGCCAGGTCAAGGCGTACGACACGGACGGCGGCCGGGCGGTCTTCGACCTGGGCGACACCAGCGCGACGCTGGTGTCGGCGACGCCGGGGACGGGCTGGTCGATGCAGGTCTGGAAGACGGAGACGTGGATCCGCATCGAGTTCAGCAAGAGCACGGACCGCGTGTCGGTGTTCTGCACCTGGCACGACAGCGCGCCGCAGGTGCAGGTGGAGACGTACTGAGCCGTCGGCTGGGGCCGGGGGGGACGCTTACCGGCGCTTGCGGGGTGCCTCCCCCAGCCTTCGGCCGGGGGGACCCCCAGCGCCCACCCGTGCCGCCCTGCGGCACGCCTGCCCGCAGCTAAGCGAGAGCGCCCGTAAGGGGCGCGGGGAACTGCGCGATCAGCCCCCCACCGGCCCGCGGGCTCACCTGAAAACCGAAGGCGGCGGAGGCGGCGAAGCCACGGCCACCGCGTCCGTCACGGCCACCGCCCCACCCGTGAAGTCCCTCAAAGCGCGCCCGTGTTCGACCCGTCCCGGGTGCGGGTCGGATGCGCAGCGCCGGGTCAGTTCCCCCACCGGCAGCTGCACGTCGGCCGCCACCAGCACCGCGTTGCCGAACCGCTTCCCCCGCCACACCCCCGCGTCCGCGACCACCGCGACCTCCGCGAACCGCGCCCCCGCCGTCGCGATCTGCCCTCTGAGATGGGTGAGCGGCGGCCCGTCCGCGAGGTTGGCGGCGTACACACCGCCCGGCCGCAGCACCCTCCGTACCTCGTCCAGGAACTCCGTGGACGTCAAGTGCGCCGGAGTGCGCGCCCCGCTGAACACATCCGCGACGACCAGGTCCGCCCACGCCTCCGGGACCTTGCCCAGCCCCTCCCGGGCGTCCACGGACCGCACCCGTATCCGGGCACCGGGATCCAACGGCAGCTCCCGCCGCACCAGTTGGACAAGGGCCGCGTCCCGCTCCACCACCTGCTGCGTGGACCGGGGCCGGGTCGCCGCGACGTACCGGGCCAGCGTGAACGCGCCGCCCCCCAGGTGCACGACCTGCACGGGCCTGCCCGGCGGCGCGACGAGGTCGATCACATGGCCGAGCCGGCGCTGGTACTCGAAGAAGAGGTACTCCGGGTCGTCGAGGTCGACGTGCGACTGCGGGGCGCCGTCGATGAGCAGCGTCCAGGCCCGGCCCCGGTCGGGGTCGGGGATGAGCTGGGCGAGGCCGCCGTCGACGGCCTCGACCACGGCGTCGGCGGCGGCAGCCGACCGGCGCCGTGAGTTCCTGGACTTGCCCATGCCGCCATTTTCCCAGGCGACGGCCGTCCGGGAAATTCAGCGGCAGCTGTCCGCGGCCTTGATCAGCCGGGCCGCCTCCCCGAGCGCCCGGCGCAGCACCGCCGGGTCGGTCGCGAGGTCGGCCTCGCCGGGCGGCAGCAGCCAGTCGGAGCCCTCGACCGGCGGCTCGGGGCTGAGCCGCAGCCCGCGCCCGTCGGTCTCCGTACAGGTGCTGCCCGGAACGTCCCAGCACGCCGCCGTACCGGCCGGCACCACGAAGCCGAGGGTGTCGCCCCCGTCGTCGTGGAGTACCGGCCCCACCGCGTCCCCGGCCCCCCGGCGCAGGATGTCGACCGCCTCCAGACCCTGCCGGGCCGGCACCGTCACAAGGTCGCATCCCGCATCGTCCGCCGCCGAAGTCAACGAGGT
This sequence comes from Streptomyces sp. NPDC047061, assembly GCF_040643955.1. Taxonomy (NCBI): domain Bacteria; kingdom Bacillati; phylum Actinomycetota; class Actinomycetes; order Kitasatosporales; family Streptomycetaceae; genus Streptomyces; species Streptomyces sp. NPDC047061. The sequence continues at coordinate 15,886 of NZ_JBEYVI010000009.1, read as the reverse complement.
CACCGAAGCCACCGGCGGCGTACAAGGATCGTTGCTCTGGCTGGTCTCCATCCCGGCCTCCACCACGCAGCCCTCTTGCAGTCCATGACGTCCAACGCGCCACCGCGTCAACGGCTACGGCGGAAGTCAGCCGCAAAGGATGGCAGTTCATGGCAGATCGTGGATGAGATATCCGGTTTGTAGCCAAACCCAGCGTCACGGGTCCGACACAGCAGGTACGTTCTTGCCCGCCGGAATCAAGGGTCCACTCGGACAACTCACCACGAGTCCGGCATGGTTCGACGGTTCGCACGAGAGGACCCGGCCATGGCGTCGTCAACCACGAGCTCGCCACAGCCCGATCGGCCGGTACGGCCGAACCTCGCCTTCCGGCAGCTGCGCGGCCGGCACTCGCCGGCCGAGTTCGCCGCGCTGGTACGGCGCGCCGCCCGCGAGATCGGCGAGCGGGTGAGCTGTGACGCGCGCTACATCGGCCGGGTCGAGGCGGGCGAGATCCGCTGCCCGAACTACGCGTACGAACGGGTGTTCCTGCACATGTTCCCCGGTCGCACGCTCGCCGACCTCGGCTTCGCGCCCCGCTCGTCCGTCCGCGGACGCGCGACGCGGCCGCCGGAGGAGGCGCCCCCGGCTCTCGCCGGAGGTGAGACGCAAGGGGCCGTCGAGCCGTATGACCCGCAGGACCCGTACGAGACGCACGACAACTACGAGGAGAGCGACGTGCTGCGTCGCCTATTCATGACCGGCGGGGGCGCCACGGTGGCCGCCGCCACGCTGGGCCCCCTGGGGTTCACCATCGACGCCGTGGCGGCGGACCGGCCGGTGCGCCGTGCCGGGTCCTCGCACGCGGCCGCCCTGGAGGAGGCCGTACGCCGGATCCGGCTGCTGGACGACCGGCACGGCGCGGACGGGCTGTACCGGCGCGCGGCGGCTCCGCTGCGCGCGGCGTACGCGCTGCTCGACGCGGGCGCGACCCGGCAGACGACCGCCGAGCGGTTGCACTCGGGCGCCGGTGAACTGGCCATCTCGGTGGGCTGGCTGGCCCATGACTCCGGCCGCTTCGACGACGCCCGCTCGCACTACGCGGAGGCGCTGGCGACCGCGCGGATGACCGGGGACCCGGGACTGGAGGCGCACGCCTTCTGCAACACGGCGTTCCTGGCGCGGGACGCCGGGCGGCCCCGGGAGGCGGTACGGGCGGCGCAGGCCGCGCAGCGCGTCGGCCGGCCCCTGGGCTCGGCCCGCCTGATGTCCCTCCTCGCCCTGCGCGAGGCGGGCGGCTGGGCCGGGCTCGCCGACCGCACCGGCACGGAGCAGGCGCTGGCCCGTGCGCAGGCCCTCTTCGAGCGAGGCCACTCGGACGCCGACCCCGAGTGGATGAGTTTCTACGGAGAGGCCGAGCTGGAGGGCCTGGAGGCGCAGTGCTGGTCCATGCTGGGCGACTGGCCACGGGCCGCGCGGCACGCACGCCGGGCCGCCGACCTGCAGGATCCGCACTTCACCAGGAACATCGCGCTGTACACGGCGGAGCTCGCCGACGACCTCGCGCGCGGGGGGCGGCCGGACGAGGCGGCGACGGCGGGCATGCGGGTCCTGGACCTGCTGGACCAGGTCCAGTCGTCCCGGATCCAGGGGATGCTGGCGGGCACGGCCCGGGTGCTGCTGCCGCACCGCAGGGCGAGCGGGGTCCAGGAGTTCCTGGAACGGCACGCGTCCACCCCGAGAGTTGTGTAGGGCCGACAGGGTGGACCTGTAGTCGTACGGCTGCGGCTGCGTGGGGGTTGCTCGCGCAGTTCCCCGCGCCCCTGACGGGGCGCTGTAGCCGCCGCTTCTCCCCAGCCGCGGGCAGTCGTGCCGCTGGGGCGGCACGGGTGGGCGCTGGGGGTCCCCCCGGCCGAAGGCTGGGGGAGGCACCCGGCAAGCGCCGGTGAGTGTCCCCACCCCCGGCCCCACCTCGCCGTCAGCCGACCATGTGCCCCAAGTCGTTCCAGCTCTCGATCGCAGGCTCCCCGTAAGCCCACCCCAGGACCGACAACGACGTCGGGTTCAGTCTGATCCGTGCCGCGAAGTCCAGCGGCAGGCCCAGCCACCGTGCCCCGATCGACCGCAGGATGTGCCCGTGGGCGAACACCAGGACGTCCCGGTCCGCCGACCGCGCCCAGGACACCACCTCGTCCGCCCGCGCGGTCACCTCCGCCAGGGACTCGCCCCCGGGCACCCCGTCCCGCCAGATAAGCCAGCCGGGGCGGGCGGACTGGATCTCGGCGGGGGTCAGACCCTCGTACGCCCCGTAGTCCCACTCCATCAGCGTGTCCCAGCGGGCGGCACGGTCGCCGAAGCCGGCGAGTTCGCACGTCTCACGCGCGCGTACCAGCGGGCTGGTGCGTACCTCGGCGTCGGCGAGGCCGTCGAACGGCGGCCGGTGCAGGCGCTCGCCGAGCGACTTGGCCCCCCGCCGGCCCTCCTCCAGGAGCGGTACGTCGGTCCTGCCGGTGTGCTTGCCGGACAGCGACCACTCCGTCTGTCCGTGCCGGGCCAGCAGGATGCGCGGTGCCATGGAGGGAGAACCCTTCGGGAGAAATTCGGGAGCGGGACACCTCCATCATCGCCCAGGCTGGGATCGCGCCGGGAACGGGCCGGGGAGCGGGCAACCCGGCGCGCGCTCTCCGCGTCTTTGAGTGCTGAGCGCACCGCATGGGCGGGAAGGCGCGCAACGTAAAGTGTCACGGTCGGCTCTCCGGGCGACGCGCGGACAGGGACGAGAAGGGGGAGGCAGTCGGATGCCGCAGACCGAGAAACCAGGCACCGAGGTGGCTGCGCGAACCCGGCTGCGCTGGTGGACCGAGCTGCCGCTGATCCTGCTGGTGTACAGCTGCTACACGGCCGGCCGGCTGCTCGCCCGCGGGGACACCAGCACCGCCGTCGACCACGGCCTGGCGGTCCTGCGCATCGAGAAGGCCCTGCACCTCAACGCCGAGCACCCGCTCAACCGCCTCTTCACACGGGAGGCATGGCTCGGCGTACCGGCGGACTTCTGGTACGCCTCGCTGCACTACCTGGTCACCCCGGCGATCCTGGTCTTCCTGTTCCGCAAGCGCGCCGAGGTCTACCGGCGGGCCCGCACCTGGCTGATGACGTCCACGTTCATCGGCCTGATCGGCTTCACCCTGCTGCCCACCTGCCCGCCCCGGCTGCTGGACGTGAAGTACGGCTTCGTCGACACCATGGCCCAGTACAGCTCGTACGGCTGGTGGGGCGGCGACGCCAGCGCCCCGCGCGGCCTGGGCGGCATGACCAACCAGTACGCGGCGATGCCGAGCCTGCACTGCGGCTGGGCGCTGTGGTGCGGGGTGATGCTCTGGCGCCACGGCGGCAACCGCCTGACCAAGGTGCTCGGTGTGACCTACCCGGTGCTGACCGTGCTCGTCGTGATGGGCACCGCCAACCACTACTTCCTGGACGCGGTCGCGGGCGTGTTCGTGATGGGCGTGGGCTACCTGCTGGCGCCGTACGTGATGCGGGTCGCGGATCTCGTCAGGGTGCGGATCACCCCGCGCGCCTCCCTCGTCGCAGCGCGCTCCGGCGGCGCAGGCTCCCCGATTGTCAGTGCCGGATGCCAGACTTCGGCGGGTGAGCGAATTCCATCGCAGCGCGAGTCCCGGCCTGCCGCCGCAGCCGAACCGGACGCCGCCCCCACCGACGCGGGGGACGGCGCTCCGGCACCGGCTCGCTGAGCTGCGCGGCCCCGACGTCCCGGCCAAGGCCCTCGACGCGCGTGCCCTCGCGGCGCTCGCCGCGAACCCGGGGTGCAGGCGGCGGGCGATCCTGGACGGCGCCGGGGTGGACAAGACCGCGCTGGCGGGCGCCCTCGGCTCGCCGTCGGGCTTCGGCCAGTCGCAGTTCGCGCTGACCCGGGGCAACGCCTTCGAGGCGAAGGTGAAGGCGGACGGCGGCGCCGAGTTGCTGCGGCTGGTGCGCACCCACCTCGACCCGGGCGCCGAGCCGGCCGAGCCGGCCGCCGTGCCGGATCTCTCCGCGATCGGGCCCGAGGGGCGTACGGCCCGTACGGCGCTGGCGCTGCGCGAGGCCGTGGAGGCCGGCGGCTGGGCGCTGTTCGACCATCCGATGCTGGCCCTGGAGGTGGCCGGCTCCCCCGCGTTCCTGGAGCCGGACGCGGTGGTCGTGCACCCGGACGGCAGCTGGACGGTCGTGGAGATCAAGTCCTTCCCGATGCTGGACGGTTCCGCCGACCCGGCGAAGGTCGGCGCGGCCGCCCGGCAGGCCGCGGTGTACGTGCTGGCCCTGGAGCAGGTCGCAGCCCGGCTCACCCCGGCCCCGCGGGTCCGCCACGACGTGCTCCTGGTCTGCCCCAGGGACTTCGCCAACCTGCCGACCGCCGCCGCCGTGGACGTCCGCAAGCAGCGCGCGGTCACCGCCCGCCAGCTGGCCCGGCTCACCCGCATCCAGGACATCGCCGACACCCTCCCGGCGGGCACCTGTTTCGCCCCGGACCTGCCGGCGGGGCAGCTCACGGCCGCGGTGGACGCCGTCCCCGCGACCTACGCGCCCGAGTGCCTGTCCGCCTGCGAACTGGCCTTCCACTGCCGGCAGCGCGCCCGCGCGGCCGACGAGGTGACCGCGCTGGGCCGCGCGGCCCGCGCCGAGCTGGGCGGGCTGTCCACCGTCGAGGACGTGCTGGCGGCGGCGCGCGGCGAGAGCGGCGACCCGGCCGACCCGGCCGTCGCGGCCCTGCGCCGGGCGGCGGCCCTGCGGGCGGAGGCACTGAGCGCCGACCTGCAGGGGGCCGACGCACAGGGGTCTGACGTGCAGGGGGCCTTGTGTCCCTGATCACCACCCTCGCCCGCCTCGAGGCGGTGAGCACGGGCACCGCGCAGCCCGCCGCGACCGTCCGCCACCGGCACCTCTCCGAGCACCCGCTGGTGTTCGTGCCGCTGACCACCGCCGGTGAGGCCGGTGCCCCGCTCGGCGCCCTGGTCGGCACCGACCGGGACGCGCCGCGCCTGCTGGCCGTACCCCAGCCGCGCGACCGGGACCTGCGGTTCGCGTTCCTCGCCGAGCTCGCCGACGTGGTCCTGCCGTACCTGGACTCCTACGCGGACAGCGTCGAGGCCGCCGAGCGCACCGAGACCGACCCGGAGACCGGCAAGCGGGTCAAGGTCGAGGTCGAACTGTGCGCGGACGCACCCCAGTTGATCGTCCCGGGCCGCGCGGGCGTCGAGTACGTACGGCTGCTGGGGCGGTCGATGCGGTTCCGGCGCACGGCGGAGCAGGACCCGGAGACGCCCTACCCGGCCCCGCCCCGGGTGCCGTTGCTCGGCCGCTGGCTCACCCACTTCGGGGAGCGCGCCCGCGTCCCCGGCTCCTCCCTCCTCCTCGCCACGACGGACCTGCTGTCCCGGCACTGGGCCACCGGCCAGTCCGGCATCGAGGACCAGCACCTGGGCGCGCTGCTCGCCTGGATCGCCCCGCCGGAGGGCAGTACGGGCGCGGCGGCCGCGCGGGTGGCCGAGCTGGCGCGGGACGGCGACGGGCAGTTGCTGTGCCCGCCGGCCGGTCCCGCCACCGACCCGGCCTTCGACAACAAGCTGCTGGCGCCCGCCTTCGAGCGCTACGACCGGGCCCGCACCGCCCTCGCCGCGGCGGAGGACGGCCTCCAGGCCGACGACCGGCTGGCCATCCTCACCGCCGCCGAACGGGAGATCCGCGCCCTGGTCGAGAGCCGTACCCGGCCCACCTGGGACGCGGTCTGGCAGGGCCTGGACCTGCTGCGCGGGCTGCCGGAGGGCGCCAGGGCCGAGGAGCGGTGGACGCGCGACCGCTGGTCGTTCACCGGTCACCGCGACCGGGTGCTGGCCGGCGAGCCCCCGCAGCCGCGCCGCGACGACGCGGTGACCGCGGCCAACAAGCTGGCCACGCGCGAGCGCGAACAGGCCCGCCTCGACGCCCAGGAGGCACTGGACGACCCGCTGGTGATGGCGGGGCGGCGGCTGTCCGGGGAGGCGTTCGCGGGCGAGGTCCTCGATGTCGTCATGGCGTACAGCGAGGGCAAGCGGCCCAGCCCGCGCCCGCTGGTGACCGTGCGCACGGAGGACCGGCCGCAGCTGGGCGAGCGCGCCAAGGCCTACCGCTCGCTGGGCGGCAAACCGCAGTCGGTGGAGTTCGTCGGGTACGAGGCGGAGGGAGTCCTGGTGCTGCGCGTCCTGGACAAGATGGGCCGTGGCAAGGAACCGGAGGAGGGCTCCGTGCCGGAGAAGGGCGACCGGCTCGTCTTCACCCTGTTCGAACACGAGCAGCGCGGCGGCGCCAAGCTGCCCGATCCGGAGGACACCCCGTGGACGCACGGCGGCCCGCCGGGCGAGACGGCACCGGAGGCGGCCGACACCATGACGGCGGAGGACGTCCTGTGACGACCACGGACTTCGATCCCGGCACGGCCGCCGCGCAGGCCACGGCCGCGATCCTGCGCGACACCCTGCACGGCACCGACCGGGGCGTGGTCGTGGACTCCCCGCCGGGCGCCGGCAAGTCCACGCTGGTGGTCCGCGCCGCGCTGGAACTCGCGGACGCCGGGCGCCCGCTGATGGTGGTCGCGCAGACGAACGCCCAGGTCGACGACCTGGTCCTGCGGCTCGCCGAGAAGAACCCGGAGCTGCCCGTCGGCCGCCTCCACAGCAGTGACGCCGACCCGTACGACAAGGCGCTGGACGACCTGCCGAGCGTGCGCAAGTCGGCGAAGGCGGCCGACCTCAGGGAGGCGCAGGTCGTGCTCTCCACCGCGGCGAAGTGGGCGCACGTGAAGGTGGACGAGCCCTGGCGGCACGCGATCGTCGACGAGGCGTACCAGATGCGCTCGGACTCGCTGCTCGCCGTGGCCGGCCTGTTCGAACGGGCGCTGTTCGTGGGCGACCCCGGCCAGCTGGACCCGTTCGCGATCGTGGGCAGCGAGCAGTGGGCGGGCCTGTCGTACGACCCGTCGGCCTCCGCGGTCTCCACGCTCCTGGCCCACAACCCGGGCCTGCCCCAGCACCGCCTCCCGGTCTCCTGGCGGCTGCCGGCCTCCGCGGCCCCGCTGGTCTCCGGCGCGTTCTACCCCTACACGCCCTTCCGCAGCGGCACCGGCCACGACGACCGCCGCCTCACCTTCGCCGTCCCCTCCGACGGCTCAGGCCCCGACCGGGTGATCGACGAGGCGGCGGAGTCCGGCTGGGGCCTGCTGGAGCTCCCCGCCCGGCACACCCCGCGCACCGACCCGGAGGCGGTCCGGGCGGTGGCGACGGTGGTACGACGCCTCCTCGACCGCGGCGGCGCGGCCCTCTCGGAGCGCTCCCCCGACCCCGCCCCCCTCACCGCCGACCGGATCGCCGTCGGCACCGCCCACCGCGACCAGGCGGCGGCCGTCCGCGCGGCCCTGGCGGAGCTGGGCGTGCCCGAGGTCACCGTCGACACGGCGAACCGACTCCAGGGCCGTGAGTACGACGTGACGGTCGTCCTGCACCCGCTCTCCGGCCGCCCCGACGCCACCGCCTTCCACCTGGAGACGGGCCGCCTCTGCGTCCTCGCCTCCCGCCACCGCCACGCCTGCATCGTGATCTGCCGCGCCGGCGTGACCGACCTCCTGGACGACTACCCGTCGACAGAACCGGTCCAGCTGGGAACCCTCGTGAAGTTCCCGGACGGCTGGGAGGCGAACCACGCGGTGCTGGCACACCTGGCCGAACACCGGGTGACGTGGCGCCCCTGACAGACACCGGGATCAGCGCTCCCCACCCGCCGGAGGCGGTGAAAGCGCCCCGTAGGGGCGCGGGGAACTGCGCGACCAGCCCCGACGGCGCCGCGGGGAGGCAACCATGCGGTACTGGCACACCTGGCCGAGCACAGAGTCAGCCATCGGCCTTAGGGTCCCCTTGCGCGGGCGCGGGAGAATGGACGGTGGTCTTCGGACCTCAGTCATCGACACCGTACGAGGAGGACCAGACATGGCGGAGCCCACGCCGCGTCGGAACGAACCGCGGCTACGCCCCGCGCCCCTGCTCTTCGAGCCTGTGGAAGCGGTCGCCGACCCGGAGCACTTCTTCGGCCTGGAGTCGGTCGACGACCCCGGGGTGCTGCTGGCCCGTGCCACGGAGCTGACCCAGGCGTTCCGGGTGGCCACCGACCGGGCGGTGGAGTTCCAGGCCATGGCCGCCGCCCAGCTCGCCGACCCGCGCCGCTTCGACCGTCTGACCCCGGCGGACATCGCCGAGCGGGCCGGGTGGACCGAGGACTACGCGAAGAAGATGGTCGAGTTCGGCCGGGATCTGCTGACGGGGAGGGAAGGCCAGGGGCCCGAGCAGATCTAGCACATGGCATATGCCGGGCGGGCAAGATACGCCCCTCCGCCCCGTCCCGTCCCGGTTTCCCGCAACTCAGGGAGAGCGGGTGCTCACCCGGGGTATCAATTCCCCATGAGCAGCACACCGTACGAGACCTTCCCCGGCGGTCCGGGCGACGCGGCCGCGGCCACCTCCGACGGAGCCGCCTGGCTGGCCTCGGCAGGAACGTATCCGCGGAGCACGCTCGCGCTCTGGGAGGAGCGGCCGGACGCCCCGGTCGTCCTGCCCTGCGGGACCGCCTTCGACGTGGTGAACGCCCCGGCGCTGTTCGGCCGCCGCATGCTGGACCGACTGTGGGACGAGGGGCCGGGGTCCGGGCCGGTCGCGGTGTTCCGGGGCCGGATGCTCCTGTTCGCCGCCCCCGGCACCGCCGCCCGACTGCCGTCGCTGCTGGGCTGGGAGGAGTGGGGCGGCCGCGGCCAGGCCGTACCGCCGCTGCTGTGCCACGGCACCGGCGACGCGGTGACCGTCCCGGCGCCGGGCGCCGACCCCTCCCCCGCCCCGGCCGGCGTCCGCTGGCTGGTCGCCCCGGACACCCGGCACCCATGGCTCCCCGGCCCGGAAATCCTGCTCTGGGCGGCCGTCCGCGCGGCCCGCTCGACCGTGCGGATATCGATTTTTCCTCCCGCCGATCAGGATGCTAAGGTCTACGACGTCAGCAGGCGCCGCTAGCTCAGTTGGTTAGAGCAGCTGACTCTTAATCAGCGGGTCCGGGGTTCGAGTCCCTGGCGGCGCACGCGAAGTAGGCGAGAGGCCAAGCTCCTGTGAGCTTGGCCTCTCGCCTTTCCGTCGGCGGTGCCTCCGTCAGGATTCGGCCGGGGTTCCCGGCGTGATCCGCACGTTCCAGGCGCCGGACGCCGTCCGCCCCTCCACCGCCACCTGCACGCCGTCCACCGGCACGGTGAAGCTCTCGCCGAGGGCGACCGGGGCGTCGGCCAGCGGCGGGTAGACCGAGTTCTCCCAGCAGGCCTCGGTGCGCGGATGGGCGTCGACCACCTCGATCGGGCCACTGCCGGAGGCCGTCTCGTCGCGGACCCGGTAGACGAGGATGCCCTGCCGGCAGGCCGCGCTGTCGTTGCCGGACGCACCGCGCGCCTCGAAGGCCAGCACGGTGTCGGGCCCGGTGCGCACCACCGCCAGCTTGGTGCCGTCGCCGAACCCGAAGGCCGGGGCGCCCGCGGCACCCTGCGCCGGCACCCCCGGCCCGGCGGACAGCGGCTCCAGGGTCAGCCGGGTCGGCCCGGCCCCCCGGACGCACACCACCTGGCGCGGATCCAGCCATCCGAGCTTCCACTTGTGCCAGGCGAAGAAGTCCGGCGACAGCCCGAACTGGCTGCCCATCAGATCCCAGTCGCCGACGTACGTGTCCCAGTCGCCCTTGCCGTCGACCGGGCGGTGGTAGAGGTCGGGGAGGTCGAAGACGTGTCCGGTCTCATGGGCGAGAACCAGCCGGTCCGGCGGGTGCTTCTCGAAGACGGTGACGACCCGGCGGACGTCGGTGCCGTCCACGTGCACCGGGGTGTCGAGGTTGACCACCTTCGTGGCGTCGGAGTCGACGCCGGGCGCGTCCGGGTCGGCGACGAAGTACACGACGTCGTAGCGCGAGAAGTCGACCTCGGGATCGGCCGCCGCGAACGCGTCCCGCAGGTAGGCGGCCCGCAGCGTGACGCTCCAGTCGCGCCTTATGCCGTAGGCGACCGAGGGCCGGGGCATCCGCAGCCAGTGGGCCAGCGGGTGCGGGCGGATGGTGAACTTCCCGTAGGAGGCCTGCTCGTAGTAGCGGCTGGTGGCCGGGAAGTGGTCGGCGGCGAGCTCCGCGGTCGTGGTCTGCGGGGCGGCGTCCGGGAAGGAGAGGAACACCATCACGGCCGAGAGCGGGTGGGTGGGGCGGGTGTAGTCGGCGTTCCAGGTGTCGACGCCCTCGGAGTGGTGCGCGTCGGTGCGGTGCAGGGCGCAGGGGGCCGTGGAGAACGGCTCGGCGGCCGACGGCCCGGTCAGGATCGTCGTTGCGACGAGCGCCGACATCGTGGTGAACACGGCGGCGGAGCTGCGCAGCAGGAGACGCGACACGGAAGGACCTCCGGGGGCGGTTCGCGGGACACCGCACCCAGCCTGTGTGACTTTGTGACCATATGACCTGTTTATCTGCACCAGAAGGGTGAGGAACCCCCTGCTCACCACGCGCAGACCCGAACGGCCGACACCCCGAGTCACTCACGGAACGTCACAAGCGGTCGGGCGGCCCAAGAACCCGTCCAGGTGCGGGCAGAAACGATCTGTCAGAACCGCCGGTTCATCGTGGACACTGGACAGTGGCTGGAAGGCCCTCGGGCCAGCATCTATGATCGGCACACTTTCCTGCACGGACAGAGATCGAGTGCACTGCGGGAGCGAGCGGTGAGCGGAACGTCCGAAGGGCCGACGCCCGCGGCAGACCTCGACCGGTCCGCCGTCACAGAGAGTGACAAGACCTACCGGAAGTCGTACGAGAAGACAGAACCGAAGACCTACGAGTACGCCTTCGCGTCCGCCACGCTGCCCATGGCCGTCGTGGACCGCGAAGGGCATGTCACCACCGCCAACGAGGCGTTCGCCACGCTGATCGGCGCCGATCCGGCCGGGCTGCCCGGGCGGGTCGCCGCGGACCTGGTGGACCTGGCCTCCGACGCCCGTACCTGGCACGCCTACCGCGAGGTACTGCGCGGCCGGCAGGCCAAGCTGCGCTGCACCCGCCGCCTGAAGCACCCCGACGGGCACTCGGTGTGGGTCCAGGTGACCATCTCCCCGCTGGACAAGACGGCGCCCGGGGTGCTGATCTCGGTCTCCGACATCAGCGAGCGCCGCGAACTCCAGGCCCGGCTGCGGCACTTGCAGATGCACGACCCGGTGACCCGGCTGCCCAACCGCACGCTGTTCTTCGAGCGGCTGTCGGCCGCGCTGGAGGCGGAGTCGTACGAGCAGAGCGGCACCGGCCGGATCGGCCTGTGCTACCTGGACCTCGACGGCTTCAAGGCGGTCAACGACACCCTCGGCCACCGGGTCGGCGACCGCCTGCTGGCCGCCGTCGCCGAACGGCTGACCCGGGTCTCCGACGAGGCCGGCTTCGCGCGGACCGGCGCCCCGCTGGTGGCCCGGCTCGGCGGGGACGAGTTCGCCCTGCTGGTCGAGGACTCGACGGGCACCGAACAGCTGGCCGACCTCGCCGAGTCCGCCCTCGCGGCCCTCCAGGCGCCGTTCGACCTGGCCGGCCAGCGGCTGTCGCTGTCGGCGTCGATCGGGGTCGTCGAGCGGCATGCCGCCGGCACCACCGCCACCGGTCTCATGCAGGCCGCCGACACGACGCTCTACTGGGCCAAGGCCGACGGCAAGTCCCGCTGGACGCTCTTCGACCCGGAGCGCAACGCCCACCTGGTGACCCGGCAGGCGCTCTCCTCCACCCTCCGCCCGGCCATCGAACGCGGCGAGTTCGTGCTCGAGTACCAGCCGCTGGTGGGTATGGAGGACGGCCGGCTCAGCGGTGTCGAGGCCCTGGTCCGCTGGCACCATCCGCAGTTCGGCACACTAACGCCGAATCGGTTCATCGGACTGGCGGAGGAGGACGGCTCGATCGTCCCGCTCGGCCGCTGGGCCCTGACCACCGCCTGCCGGCAGGCCCGCCGCTGGCAGCTGGACCACCCCGGCGAGCCGCCGATCTTCGTCAGCGTGAACGTGGCCGTCCGCCAGGTCTGGGACTCCGACCTGGTCGCGGACGTGGCCGAGACCCTGGCGGAGACGGGCCTGGCCCCGCACCTGCTCCAGCTGGAGCTCACGGAGTCGGCCGTCATGGGCTCGGCCGGCCGCCCGCTGCAGGCCCTCCAGGCCCTCAGCGACATGGGCGTCCGCATCGCCATCGACGACTTCGGCACCGGCTACTCGAACCTCGCCTACCTCAGCCGGCTCCCGGTCTCGGTCCTCAAACTGGACGGCTCCTTCGTCCGGGGCTTCCAGTACGACGACCCGGGCGACCGCCCGAACCCGGCCGACGAGGTCGTGGTCGAGGCGATGATCCAGCTCGCCCACCGCCTCGGCCTCACTGTCACCGCCGAGTGCGTCGAGACCTCGGCGCAGGCCTCCCGGCTGCGCCACATCGGCTGCGACACCGGCCAGGGGTGGCTCTACTCCCGGCCGGTGACGCCGGATCGTATCTCCGAGCTGCTGGACACCCGGACCTACGCGGACACCCCGGTCGGCAAGCCGTAGGCGTCGGCGACCAGTTCGTAGGAGCGCAGGCGCAGCTCGCCGCGGTGGGCGTGCGTGGTGAGCATCAGCTCGTCGGCGCCGGTGCGCTTCTGCAGGTCGTCGAGGCCGGCGCGGACCTCGTCGGCGGTGCCGTGCACGATGTTGGCGGTCCAGGAGTGCACGAACTCCTCCTCCATCGGGGAGAACTCGTGCTGCTCGACGTCGTCGGGGTCGGGGAACAGACCGGGCCGCCCGGTGCGCAGCCGCAGCATGTTCACCGCACCGGCCCGCACCTGCCGCCGCGCCTCACGCTCCTCGTCGGTCGCCAGCACGGAGACACCGATGAGGGCATAGGGCTCGTCGAGCACGGCGGACGGACTGAAGGACTCCCGGTACAGGTCGAGGGCCGGGACGGTGTTCTGCGCGGAGAAGTGGTGCGCGAAGGCGAACGGCAGCCCGAGCATGCCGGCGAGCCGGGCGCTGAACCCGGAGGAGCCGAGCAGCCAGACCGGCGGCCGGTGCGGCGACTGCACACCGCCGGCGGCGGTGCTCTGGACCGGCCCGGGGATGGCGTGGATCCGCCGGTACGGGTGCCCGTCCGGGAAGTCGTCGTCCAGGAACCGGGTCAGCTCGGCGAGCTGCTGCGGGAAGTCGTCGGCGCCCTCGTTGAGGGTCTGGGTACGGCGCAGGGCGGCCGCGGTCGCCCCGTCGGTCCCCGGCGCCCGGCCGAGGCCGAGGTCGACCCGCCCGGGAGCCAGCGCCTCCAGCGTGCCGAACTGCTCCGCGATCACGAGCGGGGCGTGGTTGGGCAGCATGACGCCGCCCGACCCGAGCCGGATCCGGTCCGTGTGGGCGGCGAGGTTGGCGAGGATGACGGCGGGCGAGGAGGAGGCCACGCCCGGCATCGAGTGGTGCTCGGCGACCCAGTACCGGTGGAACCCGCGCGCCTCGGTGAGCTTCGCGAGCGCGGCGCTGGTGCGCAGGGCGTCGGTGGCGGTACTGCCGGTGCCGACGGTCACCAGGTCCAGTACGGAGAGGGGGACGGGGGCGGTCCCGTGCGTAGTGCCCCGGATCTCGTCTGCCGACACGGTGAGAGCCTCCTGATTTCACGGCCGTGAGCTTGTAGGAGGAGGTAACAGGAGGAGGTCTCCGTTTATTCCGTGCGGGTGGGCCGGGGCGGGGGGTGGGGACGCTTACCGGCACTGGCCGGGTGCCGCTGCGCCCACCCGTGCCGCCCCAGCGGCACGATTGCCCGCAGCTACGCAGCTACCGAGTCGGGTGGTGGGTGGGCGAGGGCTTTCAGGCCTGGACGAGGGGTTCGCGGGAGAACAGCGTGCCCAGTGCCGGGGCGTTCACGCGGCGGTCGGCCAGGCGGAGGCCCTCCCAGACCGTCACCTGGTTCGCCGTGAGCACCGGCTTCGACAGCGCCCTCTCCAGCAGGGACAGGTGCGCCGCCGTGTGCAGTGCCGTGTCCGGAAGGAGCACCGCCTCCGCACCGGAGACGTCGGCGGCCCGCGCGAGGGTGAGGACCTCCTCCTCCCCCCACGTCCCCGCCTCCGCCGCCGTGACACCCCCCGAGGACCGCACGCCGGTCACCTCCAGGCCCCCGGCCCGCAGGAAGTCGGCGAAGAGGGCCGCCACGTCGTCGGGGCAGGTCGCGCCCACCGCCACCCGCCGTACCCCGAGCTCCCGCGCCGCGTGCACGAACCCGAAGGACGTGGCCGACGCCGGCAGGCCGGCCGCCCTGGCGAGCGCGCGGACCTGCTGCTGGGCGCCCTCCCAGTCGTACCCGAGGCTGCCGCCGGTGCACGCCCACACCACCGCGTCCGCACCCGCGAGCCGCAGCTCCGCCACCCGGGCCGCCAGCCGTTCCCCGGCCTCCGTCCCGCCGGGGTCGACGTGGACGACGTCCACCCGGATGTCGCTGCCGAGGAGCTGCTCGATACGGGGGTAGTCGTCCTCCGCGAAGTGCCCCGGGTAGAGGAGTCCGAGCGCTGTCATGTCCACCCTTCCTGCTGTTCTTCCGGCAGTGCGGGCCAGTCATTCGTAAGTATGTCCATCTTATTGACCAGTGCCCGATAAGGCCCAACGGCCGCCCGGGGCGCCGATGCCGTACCGGACACACCCGTGTTGACGAAGGTGGGTTCGGGTGCCAGCGTGGTCGATCCGTGCCTCTGAGATGTTCCGTCCGCCCTTGTCAGACGCTGTCGGATCCGGGAGACCACCCCGAATGACACCGCCCGTGCCCACCCTGCTGGTCCTCGACGCCGACCCGCCGCCGCGGCTGGGCCGGCTCACCGGCCGCGCCCGGATCGTGCACACGGACGCGGCGGGCCTGGCGGCCCGGCTGCCGACCGCCGACGTGCTCCTGGTCTGGGACTTCACCTCGCAGGCCGTCCGCGAGGCCTGGCCGGGCGAGGGGCGGCGGCCGCGCTGGGTGCACACGGCGAGCGCGGGCGTCGACCATCTGATGTGCCCGGAGCTGGCCGCGTCCGACACGGTCGTCACCAACGCGCGCGGGGTCTTCGACGCGCCGATCGCCGAGTACGTGGCCGCGCTGGTGCTGGCCATCGCCAAGGACCTGCCGCGGACCCTCGACCTCCAGCGGGAGCGGACCTGGCGGCACCGCGAGGCGCGCCGGGTCGCCGGCACGCGCGCGTGCGTGGTCGGCTCCGGGCCGGTCGGCCGGGCGATCGTCCGTACCCTCAAGGCGCTCGGCGTCACCACGGCCCTGGTCGGCCGCGTCCCGCGCACCGGTATCCACGGCCCGGACGACCTGGACCGGCTGATGTCCCGCGCGGACTGGGTGATCGCGGCCGCCCCGCTGACCGAGCAGACGTACGGCATGTTCGACGCGCACCGCTTCGGCGTGATGCAGCCGTCGGCCTGCTTCATCAACGTCGGCCGGGGCCGGCTGGTCGACGAGGAGGCCCTGGTCCGGGCGCTGACCAGGCGCTGGATCGCGGCCGCGGCCCTGGACGTCCTCGCGACCGAGCCGCTGCCCGCCGACAGCCCGTTGTGGGATGTGCCGGGCCTGGTCCTCTCCCCGCACATGAGCGGGGACACGGTCGGCCGGCGGGACGAACTGGGCACCCAGTTCGTGGAGTTGTACGAGCGGTGGGCGGCGGGCAGGTCCCTGCTGAACGTGGTCGACAAGAAGCGCGGATACGTGCCCGGTCACTGACCGTTCCTAGAGACTGAGCGGGAGTGAGTCCTGTTGCCAGAACTCATGCTCAGCCGGACGCCCCGAACGGTGTTGGGTGTCCTGGTCGACCGCG